>DAORIL010000049.1:0-18015 GCA_035438525.1 Pyrinomonadaceae bacterium | reverse complement strand
GGTCAAAGTTGGCGGAACCCCTAAAAACTCTTGAATTCCGATAAATTTTGCAGCCTCACGATCAACTAAAAAAGTGTTACATTTGTCTTGTGAGCGAAGAGTTCCGTTATTTCCCTTTCCGATTACCTCCGGCTTACAATCAAGCCAAAAAATAGTTTTGGCTTCTTCCATATTCGTTGGTCTTAAATCATCAGGCAAATTGTAGAACAAATCCGCAACTTCACCCGTCACTTTATTTAAGGGTAAGACTTTACCTTTGATGTTGCCTTCAACCTTCAATTTATTCTTTCTATCGGGAAGCGCGGTTGTCGGAAAAGTGAAGTTAGATTTTTGCGCGTTAAAATTTTGAGCATCCGCTAAAATTTGATTATCAAAATTTGTTGTTTTTTGGTTTGAAAGAAAGGCGAAATAAGCAACCGCACCGGTCACAATTAACCATAAAACAACTGGAATAATTGTCCAAATTATCGAAGGCGGGTTTTCTTCAATGTTTCCGCCGTAAACAGAGAGAAAATCATCCTGAACTATTGGCTTGGGCTGAAGCAAGTTTTCAATTTTTGGCTCAGTTTTCTCTTGAACAACTTCAACTTTTGGTTTTGGTTGAGGTTTCTTTTCAATAATTGGCTTAACCTTAACCATTGGAACTGAGGCAGCTTTAGGGGTTTCTTCAATCCTTTTGTATCTAACTACAGGCTCGGCAGTAGCCGGTCTTGGATTTCCACAATTCCAACAATGTTTATATTTGTCCTCAATATCCTCTTTGCAATTACTGCATTTCCACATCACACGCGCTCCAACTTCTTTCTTTGCCTATTTTAGAACATTTTCAACAAATTAGCGCGTTTTTTATTTTTTCTCAACCCAAAAATTGTAAAAACTCAGGCTTCGGAATTCTCCATCGGATTTAGCACCTTTGAGCGTAATTTTATAATTTCCGGTTGGTAAATTTTGGGACGGAATTGAAATATTGAAAGATTTTTTGTTTGGCAAATTGAAGGTTGAAACTACATTTCCACCGTTGTCGCGGACCTCCGCCTGATATTTTTCAAAATCGCCTTCAATGTCTCGGCTAAGTCGAATACTCAGACTTTTTGTCTCTTTTTTTAACACAACCTTTTTGGTTTCATCCCCGCTTCTCAAGGATGGAAACAAAGTAATGGTTGCAATTATTGGTTGCGGGGCTTCGATTTGTTTCGGTGTCTCTTTTTCAATCGGTGTTGGGGAATTTTTAGGTGTAACTGATTTAGTTGGAGACATTTCCGGAGTAATTGTAATACTCGGGGTTGGCGAAATATTTGGGGAATTTGTCGGAATTGGTGTTGGGATTATCGGGGCATTGATATTTTCATTTCCTTTTTGAGCAATCTCATTTGTTGGTTGGCGTAAAAAGAAAAACAATGCACCAATTACTGCCAATAATAGAATTAACGAAACAGCAATTGAAAATTGTGGAACAGCGAAAAATGAACGGAAACTTTGCCAAATTGTAGCTTTGGGAGTTTCGGCAACTTCAACTTTTGAATTGGCTTTTTCATCTTCCCAAAGCGCAATTGCCGCCGAAACCCGCGCTTGACGGCGTTTTGAAACGAGATATTTCTCCTCGAATTTCATTTTTTCGGTTGCCGAAAGTTCTCCGCGCACATAATCATCAACTAAATCAATTTCGAATTCGTCCAGCCACTCGCTAAATTCGGGATTAGTGAAGAATTTTTCCTCAAACGCCATTTGTTCGGCTTCGGAAAGTTCGCCGAGAAAGTATTTAATGGCATCTTGTTCGTTAAAATCTTGGTTCATTTTTTATTCAAACATTTTTTGGCAAAAACTTTTTTTGTTATCGTCTGCATATTGAATTGTGTCTAAAATATTTGACCTCCTAATTTGAACTGGCAAAAATTAATAAAATGTGTCGCCGTTTTTTTCATCCACGAAGTAACAGGAAGTTTTCACGAAGATTTGCCTTTTTTCATCATTTTTTTTATTTATCAATCTTAAAGATCTCTATATGATTTCCCTTCGTGTTTTCTTCGTGTTCCCTCGTGGATAATTATTTTTTTTCAGACAGCTCAAAATACAATCTTCCAATTTTTCCCGCAAACGAACGGCACGGCTTCGTAAAGCGTTTTGCGGAATTCCCAGTTTTTCGGCTAATCGTTGCCGGTTCTCGATTTTATCGCGCTTTTCCCCTTGATAATATTGGACAATTATTTCTCTATTTTCAAAAGGAAGCTCTTGCAAACAATGATTAAGACAACGAAGTTTTTGTTCGGTTTCTGCTTTTTCGTCGGCTTCGGCTTGCGGAAAACTTTCGGTTGGCAGTTGATTTGCAACTTTATTTTCTTTTTCACGAACTTTGTAAAGTTCCAAAATCAGCAATCGAGCGACACCATAAACATATTGACTAACATCTTCAATTTCGCTTTCGATTAATTTTTTGGCGACTCGATTGAGAACTTCGTCTGTGTGAGTTTCGGCTTCGTAAAATCCGCGACCTTCAAAAAAACGCACCAAATTACGGCGAATCAGCAAATATTTTTCCGCCGCTAAATCGCGGTTTTCCCCCAATGCCGATAATAATCGGTCAAAGGCTTCAGATGTTAATTGCCATTTAATTTTTGGTGCAGACATTTTGGATTTTGGATTGTTTTAGAAACTCAAGTTATCTTACTTTTCAATCGAAATTCGCAAATCAAAAATCTAAAATCATTTATCGCCATTCGCCTTGTAATGTAAACGCCGACCAGTAAAACGGATTATTCAAACCTTTTTCTTTTATCATTGAAATTTGGGCTTTTTGCAAGGCTTTAGCTGGCGTAAACCCTTCTTTTAATAACCCTTGATAAAATCTTTGCATTAATTCAGAAGTCGCATAATCATCAACCTGCCACAGACTCGCCAAAACACTTTCTGCACCCGCATACATAAATCCGTGAGTTAATCCGACCAAACCTTCACCTTGTATTTCTTTGCCTAAAGCAGTTTCGCAAGCACTTAAAACAACCAATTTTGCATTTAATCGAAGATTATAAATTTCGCTGAGATAGAGAATCCCATCACGCGAATTTCCTTTTTCATCAATTAGGGAAAGGACAATCCCGGAAAGTTCGGGAAATTGATCATTCAATCTTCCGTGAGTTGCCAAATGCAAAATGCGAAATTGCCGCAAATCCTGTAAACGCAAGGTTTGTAAATTTGCTGCTGAATCAAGCGCAACAAATCTTTTTTCGGGTGAGGTCAAGGAAATTATTTTATCAGCTTCCTGGCGGCTGAATTCCAATCTTTGAAAACTATTTCGTAAAGTCGATGAAACGTTCCGAATCCTTTCATCATCACCGCTAAAAATCGGATCCGCAAAGATCGCAATGTCTTTTGTAGTTGGTTTGGGTTCGGTTTTACGAAGTGTGGCTAAAGCCGAAGCAGACGGTAAATTAACGACCTCATTTGATTCAATTAGAAACTGAGTTTCATTGTTTGGATTGGCAAGAGCAGAAAAAGGTATATACTGCAAAATTTCCGAAGCTACCACTAAAAGCCGTTTGTTTTCAATCTCTTTGGCAATCGGGGCGAATAAAAATTTGCTTAACAAGACTCCTGTTTTTTGTCTTTCAACTTCTGATTTTTGTAAACGCGCTTGTCGTTGAGTTTGAGTTTCATTTTGAATTTTGAGGGTTCGGGATTTGAGACTTTGATAAAAATTACGTGCCAAGGTTTCAATCTCCGCTCTTTTTGGCAGTTCGACGACTTTCAATTTATCTTTACTGACTACAAAAAGATAGCTTCTTTCAATCCCCAAAGCATATTCAAGCAAAACTGACTGGTCATCTAAAATAGTTTGCTGTATTTCAGACAAGTTCAGCGGTTTCGGTTGTGTAAAACCCGCATATTTGGGACTGGATTCGCGCATTTTTGCCCAAATTTCATAAAGATTGCGGAGATCTCCGTCAATGATTTCTTCGACTTGGGCAAGCTGCTCTTTTTTCGCATTTCCGGTGATAAATCTTTGTCGAATATCTTCAAGTGAATTTATTTTTCGTCTTAAATCCTTTTCTTTTTCAAGCAAATCCGGCGTAATTCCTTCGCGTAATTCGGTTGAACCAATGGATTCCAACAAATTTCTTGCCCGCATTCGCTCGCTTGTTTGTAAAGCCATTGCATCATAATTTTTGTCGGGAAAAGATTTATGCAGTTTCATCAGCAAATCAATATACAATTCGTAATCATTTTGCCGGGAAGCAAAAAATTTGACTTGTAAATCCTGTTGGCTTAGTTTGGTGCGAAAATCTTCTATTAGTTCCAGATTTTTACCTTGAAACTCTAAAGCTTTTTCGGTTTCACCTAATTTCACACTTAAAACTGCAAGGTTTTTCAGATTTGCGGATTCATTGATCCGATGTCCGAATTTACGATTGAGTTCTAAAGATTTTGCATAATTTTCAGCGGCTTTTTGATAATCTTTCAAATCTTCGTAAACTCCGCCGAGATTATTAAAACAGGTTGCCTGATTAATTTCATTGCCGAGCTGTTGAAAAAGTTCGAGGGCTTGTTGTAAATATTTTAATGCGTCCTGCGGTTTCCCACTTTCTTTATAAATTGCTCCTAAATTAACTAAAGTAACGGCTTGTTGTGAATTTTCACCAATTTCCTGACGGATTTTCAATGCATCCTGCAAAAATCCGATGGCTTTGGTGGTCTCACCTAAATCATCATAAACTGAGCCGAGGTTGTGATAAACCCAAGCCTGATTTGAAAGGTCATTGTCTTTTTGAAAAATTGGCAGAATCTCTTCAAGCCTTTTAATTGCCTGCTGATTATTGCCAAATCCGGCAGCAATTAAAGCTAAATTTCCCCCCACTTTAGCAAAATTCTTTTGGTCATTGGTTTGACGATAAATTTCCAAAGCTTCATTTGAAAGAATTTCGGATTCGCGCAATTCTCGAAATTTATAATGAACTGCTGCTTGATTGGAAATAACAACCGCAAGTTGCGGCAAAGCCTTGATTTCTCGAAATATTTTGGCAGATTTGGCTGAGTTTTCGATGGATTTTTGAAATTGATTGAGCCGATAGGTCAAAATGCCGAGATAATAATAGCTGAAGGCTTCCCCAAAACGGTCTTGTGAATTCTGAAATAACGGAATTGCTTCGCTAAAACCTTTAATCGCCAAGTCTTTACCATTTGGCGCATCAGAAAACCAGGCATCTAAAATAGCTTGATTATATGTTTTTTCCGCTTGGAGCTGAATCTTGTCAATTGACTTTGATGGACGCAATGTTTCAAGTTTCAACTCAAAACTATCAGGCGATTTCCAGCTCCGGACAAATTCAACTTCGATTCTAAACTCTCCGGTTTCGTCGGCAATATACGAAATTCTCTCAGGTTCTTCGGTGCTGTTTGAATTATTTATTTCTACTAAAACCTGATTGTTTGGCGCGATAAGTCTAAGTTTAACATCAGTATTTTTTTGCCAAATATTAACGCGAAAGTAATCATCCTTTTTGGCAATAACTTTGAAAATCTGTGGCGCATCTTGTTTAATTTCTCGCGTTAAAGTTTCATTTACTTGGAGTTGTTGTGCATCAATCGTCAAACATAAAAAAACGGCAAGCCAAAATGACAAGCCGATTCTTATAAAATTATTTTGTATTTGATTTAACACAACGTCCGTTAATTTTAACAAAATTAGGAGGTGCGTTACTATAAAAAAATCACCATTTGACCGACCCTTCTTTGTTCGTATCAATCTGAGTTAATTCAACTCCTTCGTTAAAAAGAAAGATCTTCAGATTATCAAACAAAAAATCGTGTGAATCAGGACTCGAAACATCCAAACCAAAATGATTGATTAGCTGATTTTGCTTTTGCAGCCATTCTTTCCAGCAAGATTGGCAAATTTCGTTGTAAACCCTTTGTCCCAATTCATTCGGAAAAGGCGCGAACGCCATTTGCTCACCTTTTTTGCCGCAACGCAAACATTTAAAACCGTCTTTTGAAAATAAACCCATAGTAATTTTAGATTTTAGATTTTGGATTTTGGATTTGCAAATGATTATCCGTTTATTTCTTTAATTACATCCAAAATTTCATCATCCTTGGGACGAAAGATGCTGATTGGCTGAACTTTGTAGTAACGAATAATTCCCTCTTTATCAATCACAACCACGGCACGGGCGGAACGTCCGGGAAGCCACGATTTAACATCGTATTTTTCAACTACTTCCCCCTTTTCGTCAGCTAATAGTTTCAAAGTCAGGCTGTATTTATCCGCAAACCCTTTGTGCGAACTGATGGAATCCATTGAAATTCCGACAACTTCTGCACCGGTTGCCTGATACTCCGACCAATTATCACGGACTGAGCAAAGTTGAGCAGTGCAAACCGGAGTATTATCACCGGGATAGAATAATAAGACCACAATTTTGCCGAGTTGTTCGGACAAATTCCAATTGTCGCCATGCAAGTCTTTTAAAACAAAGTTCGGAGCTTTTTCGCCGATTTTCATATTTGGTTATTCTAATCCAATTTTAATAATTTTACACGAAATTAACGCTATTATTTGGCTAAGCGTTCCATCCTTTCACCTTGGCGGCAATTTCCCACATCATCTTATCAATGGCTAAATTAGTATCTGCCTTAATTTCCCGCGTGTTGGTTAATGCCGCCCAACAAAAATTACTTTTTGTCCTGACCATTACCGTGCTTGTTCCGGGTAAGGCTCCCGCGTGCCACCAATTTGAATATTTATTGACTGCCCAGCCTTTGGCATAATTGGGGGAAGCAGTTGTTGGAGTCGTCATCTCTTTGATTGAAGCGGGTTTGAGAATATTTCGTGCAGGAGCCTGCCCATCAACGTGAACGGCGAATTTCACTAAATCCGAAGCCGTCGCCAACCAACCACCGTGTGAATCCATTCGACGCACATTCATTCCATAGGGATTGCTATCACCCTGTTGATTATAATAAATTACTTCATTTGGATTTCTTTCTGCTAAAGTATTGCCCCCGATCTGCATATCTGAAATGTCGCATTTACTCAGAATTGCCTCATTGACAAAGTTTTCGTAGGATTTTCCCGTAATTTTTTCTATTACACGCCCAAGAATGCAGTAACCGAAATTTGAATACGCATAATTTTGTCCCGGTGGATTCGTAAGCTGTAAATTATTAATCGTCCAATTGATAAGTTGTTGATGATTCATTTTCGGATTCATAAACATCGGATCATTTTTCTCGTTAGACCAGCCTCCGCAAGTATGAGTCAATAAATGTTTAAGCTGAATTTGTTCAACATAAGTCTTAAAGGGAGCTTTTCCGTAATCGCCCTGCAAAATTCCATTTTGACCAAAAATCGAATCTTCAAGACTGATTTTTCCCTGTTCAATCAGCTTAAAAATTGCAACCGAGGTAATTGGTTTTGAAATGCTGGCAATCCGAAAAAGATGCGAATCCGTTACTTTTTCATTGCTTTCACGATTAGCAAAACCGAGAGATTCTGTGTAAACCATTTTTCCACGATGAACAATTGCCATCGAAAGACCCGGAATCGAATGATCTTTCATCACTGTCTCAGCAGCTTGCCGCATTGCTTGTCTCTCTGTCGGTAATGGAGCATCATCTGTCGTTTGTGCCTTAATTGAATCAGTCAAAAAAGGTGCAGTTCCAATACTAAAAAGCGAATATTTCAGAAAATCTCTACGGTTATGCTTCATTATTTGTAAATAGAATATCGTTAAGTTTTAAGTGATTTAATAATTACCGTTAAACCGTTAAATTATCAAGATTTTTTGGAAATTTTAAGTGGTGAATCGTTCTTAACCGCAATTATTTCGGCGGCGATGCTGATAGCAATCTCCTCGGGCGTATGAGAATTAATCGGTAAACCAATCGGAGTATGGATTTGGGCTAATTTTGTTTTATCAAAGCCTTCTTTTTCGAGAGTTTTGAGCAAAGTTCTCATCTTTGCTTTGCTTCCTAAAACGCCTAAATATTTAAACTCTTTATCGAAAAGCTGACGAATAACAATTTCATCAAATTTATAGCCGAGTGTCATGACAACAACGTAAGCATTTGGATCAGAATCGATTAATTCACCAATTTTTTCATAAGATTCGATTAGCTCAACCCGATTTGCAAAGCTATTTTTCTGCAATGTGTTTAAATTTGGACGATCATCAAAAACTGAAATATGGAAATCAAGTTTAGACATCAATTCCGACAAAGCAAAAGCACAATGTCCGCCTCCAATGATGAAAAGTTGATTTTTGAAACCAATCTTTTCCCAATAACCGAAGGCTTTTTCTTTTTCAATAAAGTAATAGTTTTCTTTTGAATCTCTATAACTATCGAAATGTTCCATTTCGGGCGTTAATATTGTTATTTCACTTTTTGAGATTAACAAAATTCCTTGGTTAAATTTTGTAAACGAATCTTTGATTGAAATAAGTCTTTCATAATCAGACGGTTCAATTTTGAAAAACAAAACCCGCTGTTTTCCTGAACAGATCATCCCGCTTGAATTCGGTCTGTCCTTGCGATGATCTTGATATTTGGTGAACACATGTGGATGTCCAAATTTTATTGTTGCTTCATTATAATCTAAGGTTAAAAACTCTTTTGCAGTTTCAACCAAATTGACTTCCATTATACCGCCGCCGATGCTTCCAAATAATGTTCCATCTTCGGCAACTGCCATTTTGAAGCCGGGTCTGCCCGGACTGCTTCCCAAACTTTGGACTACGACCATCAACACAACTTTTTGATTTCTTTGGAGTTGTGTTTCGATAAATTGCAAAAGTTCGAGTTCTTTATTCATTCGGTCGCTTTCATTGCTTTTACATCTTCGCTATACAAATTCATCAAAACCTTTTCAGCGGTAAAAGGCGCATCAAATTTTGGCAGATTCTCAGGGTTAAATTCTTTAACCGCTTCACGAATGGCGAAATAGGCTCCGAGTCCATACATCAAAGGTGGTTCTCCGACTGCTTTGGAATTCATAATTGCCAAATTCTCGCGGTCAGTTTCCAACGGTAGAATGTCTATATCTTTTGGAATGGAATAAACATCAGGGATTTTGTAAGTTGAAAGCGCGTTGGAACGAAGTTTTCCCACTTCGTCATAAAAGACTTCTTCGATTGTCATCCATCCGATGCCTTGGACAATGCCGCCTTCGATTTGTCCAAAGTCAACCGCTGTGTTCATTGTTTTACCGAAATCATGACAAACCTTCACATAATCAAATGTATAAGTTCCGCGCAGACAATCAACCGTCACGCCGACAATCGCTGTGCCGTAAACGTGATAAGCAAAAGGATGTCCTTTAGCAATGGACCAGTCAAAACCGATTCCGGCAGGTGCGTAATGGGCGTGTTCGCTCAAACTGACACGTTTTTCCCAAGCCTTTTCAAGCAAACTTTTCCAAGTCAAATCCGTTGGCGAATTTCCGACGAAAACAACTTCATCCTGGAAAGAAATTTCTTCCGAATGAACTTCATAAATCTCACTTGCTACTTTCTTTAACCTGTCTAAAATCGTTTCACAAGCAAGGCGCGTGGCGTGTCCATTCAAATCTGCTCCGGCAGAGGCAGCAGTTGGCGAAGTATTAGCAATCCGTAAAGTATTGGTCGTATGAACCTTAATACGTGACTGTTGGAGCGAGAAAACAGATGCCGCGACCTGTAAAATCTTGGTATTAACGCCTTGCCCCATTTCAACTGCTCCGGTCGAAACGGCAACCGAACCGTCCAAATAAACATGAACTAAGGAGCGAGCCTGATTCATTGGTGTTTTTGTAAATGAGATACCAAAACAAATTGGCTGAATTGCCACTCCTTTTTTGAGGTATTTACTGTTTTGATTAAATTCTTCTGCCTCTCGCTTTAATTTGTTGAAATCAAACTTATCATTTGCTTGTTTCCAGCTTGCTTCTGATTCACTGACCGCAAGTTGTCCATAGGGGAACTCATCATTCGTATTTAATAGATTTTTGTGCTGAATCTCGGCTTTATCTACTCCCAATTCATCTGCGGCATGGGCAATTGCCGATTCAATGACAAACATCCCCTGCGGTCCGCCAAAACCTCTAAAAGCTGTATTTGGAGGTAGATGCGTTTTGCATGAATAAGCCGTGGCGGTGACGTTAGGAATAAAGTAAGAATTCGTGCAATGAAACAATGTGCGCTCAAGAACAGGCAAAGACAGATCACAGCTCGCACCGGCATTTTGATAAAAAGTTGCTTCATATGCAATTATCTTTAAATCTTCATTAAGTCCGATTTTATAATCTGATGAATATGGATGACGTTTGCCGGTCATTCGCATATCTTCCATCCGATGTAGGGCATATTTAACAGGTTTGCGGGTTAATTGCGTTGCTACAGCACAGATACATGCCCAGGCATTGGCTTGATCTTCTTTCCCCCCGAATCCGCCGCCTAATCTGGTGACGTCAACTTCGATTTGATGCATCGGCAATCCCGTTACTTTTGCTATTGCTCTTTGCACAGCTGTTGGACCTTGAGTTGATGAATAAACTTTGATGCCGCCTTGCTCACTCGGAACAGCATAAGCCCCTTGCGTTTCGATATATAAATGCTCTTGCCCGTTGGAATAGGTTTGTCCTGTAAAAATATATTTACAAGTCTTAAATCCAGACTCAACATCACCCATCACAAACTTTTTCGGAGGGGCAATTAAACTTCCCTTTTCAAACGCCACCCTTTCATCTGTAATAATTTCGAGTGGTTCAATCTCCGCTTTGATCTTTTTAACGGCGTGTCGGGCTTGCTCATCAGTTTCAGCAATTACAACCGCAATCGGCATTCCGCAAAAATGAACTTCATCGTTCGCCAAAAGCGGCTCATCGGGCAAAATTCCGCCGATCTCGTTTTCGCCTAAGAGGTCGCGTGCCAAAATTACTTTGACAACACCTTCGCACTTTTCCGCTTCAGCAATATCAACGTTTTTTAACTTTCCGTGTGCAATTGGTGAGTCAAAGACACAAGCAAAAAGAGTTCCTTCAACTAAAGGAATATCATCAAGATAAATGGATTCGCCGCGAACGTGTGATTTTGCATCAATATTTATCATAAAAAATTGAAGTTGATTTTAACATAAGATTTAGTTTGCCGAAATTAAACTGAGTTATTGGAAATTTGAGTTTTAATAATTATAAAAATATTTTGAGATAAGAAAATTTGCCCGCGAATATGGACCAATGAACCCGAATAAGTTGATTGGTTTTTGAAAACTAAAGTTGTTTTTTACAAATTATCGACTTTTCGCACTGCTTCATGTTAATTCGCGGGCTAAAATTCTTTATTCCGGCTTTTTAGTTGCTTTTCTGGTTAATCCGCTTTTGCGATTGGATTTACGAATATAACCGCATCTTTCATAAAGAGTGCTGTCAGGTCCAAATTCCGGATCACCAATAATTCCATTAACGATCAACTCACGCATTTTTAAGGCTCTTTCGTCTATATTGTCTCTTTTATTAGCAAGATTAGAGACATTGATTTCTGCGTTTACATGTTCGGTTCTAACATCCACCGCTTCCTGAACAATTGAATCATAATCCGCTAGCGGAATTCCACCAAACACCTTTTCGGGTGCCAGTTCTCGAACTGCTTCCAAGACAGTTGAAAGGTCTATCATATTTTGTTTCGGACTTTTTTTAGCCATTTAGAGTAACCTCCATTAATTTGATTCTTTGATTTTGTAAGTTTGTTTCAATCAAAGGGGGGAAGTCATTCGGGGGCTGTAAGGACTGTTTTGATTTGTGAAACATTAAACTTTTACACCTCTAAATGTATATTTGTCAACAATTATTTTTTCAGATTGAGAAATTTTGGAGTTAAATATTGTAAAAGATAATTGAGAAAACTCAATCTTTGAATGGGGAATTACAATCTTAGCTTAGGGAATCATAATCTTTGATTGGGGGATTGTAATTTTAATTAGGAGATTTGAAGATTTATGATTAAAGATTACAAAAATTAAGCCCTTTTCCTGGAATTTGCAACACAAATGAGAAGGAAAATTCTTTAACTAACAAGCCTAACTGATAAAATAGTCTTTCTATTCGATTAATTTATTGTTTTGTAAAGCATTCTATTTGATATAACAATTTCAAATTTATCGTGAATTCTTTAACAATACTAATTCGCTGCTGATAATTGCCCGCACAATGTAGAGTTTTTTACCGTCTTTAGCCCAAGCGAAATTTAGAATATGTCCTGAATTAAAATTGGTAATCTGTTTTGGAGCAGAACCGTCTAACGGGACATTATAAAGATTAGGAACACCCGTTTGATTGATATAAGTTATATTTTTACCATCGGGCGAAATGCGATAATTGAAACCGAATCCGGTATTGAATTCTTTTTTTATCTCGCCAACTTCACTGCCATTCATCGCTAACACCTTAACCGAACGATTATATCTGGTGTTTGCTTTGTCAAAGTTGAGGGTTGAATAAATAAAAAGTTTTCCGTCATCCGATAAACGGGGAAAGATCTCCAGTTGTTTATCACCTTCGATTAAAGGCGTTGATTCCCCGCCTTCAATTGGAACTTTCATGATAGTGGATTTAATAAAATCTAAATTTCGCCGTTCAAAGATAACTGTTTTACTATCGGATGTGATCTGCGGTCTGGAATCAAAAAAACTATCGGTATTAGTTAGTTGAGTTGGGTTACTACCATCAATATTTATCCGCCAAATGGTGAAATTATTGCCTTTGCCAAAGGTATAAACAATATAACGTCCATCTGGTGAAACAACGGCGTGACCATTAAAGTTTTCATCAGTGGTCAATGGTTTTTCGTCCTTGCCATCTGCGCTGAGAGAAATTAAATTACCTTTACTGGAATCAATTTTACTAACTAAAAATCTGCCGTCCGGCAAAAACTCAAAACCCGCCGCGCCTAACAAGTTTTTGTTATCGGTCGTGATTTGATTTAACTCTTTATTAGATGGATTAAATGACCAAAGACTTGAAATGGTATTTTGTTTTGCCGCAGTAATTATATTCGCTTCCGAGGCATAACTGATCAACTCATAACCGCTCGAATCATTAGTTATCCGTTTAGAAAATTTTCCGTCAGGATACGAAATATACCAGACTTGGGCAGGCTCTTGTTCATTGGACTTTGCCAGCATCAACAGCGCAGATTTATCTTTTGACCAAAAAAACGAATTAGCATTGAGCCATTCTTTATCACTAAATTTAGTGACTGTTTTATCTTTTAAGGAAATCAGCAAAATTTTAGTTTTAGTTAACTCATCCAGCAAAAAATCACCAATTGCACTTACTAAAAGACTGTCACCGCTTGGTGTCCACGCTACCTCATTAAAACCTTTGACTTCTAAATCTTTACTGGAAATAAAAGCTTTTTCATTAGTTCCGTCACTATTGGCAGTGTAAATTGATTCAAAACCGGTTTCAGCATCACGGCGGCGAAAGGCTATCTCTTTACCGCTGGGCGAAAAAGTAACTCTTGAATCGACATCGTTAATAAGTTTTTTTGGACTGCCGCCGAGTGTAGGAATTTGATAAAGCGTTCCAACTCCCTTATCTGCCAGAACATAATAAACGTAGTTCCCATCAGGCGAAAAAGTTGGCTGCAGGAATCCCTCGTTTTCGACTTGGGAAACTAAAGGAACGGTGCTGCCCGTCGCAATTTGGAGAATAACTAAACTCTTTTTGCCGTTTTCGTAATTGACATAACCCAGATATTTTCCATCCGGGGAAATCGAAGGAGCAAAGGCTTTGTCACTATTGGCGATCTTTGTAATCCCCAATGAATCAAAATTAAACATCGAAACGGGACGCGGACGATAAATCCAGGCTCCCAACGCGATCAAACAGGCCAAAGCAACAATTCCAATCGGGATTATCCAATTGCGTTTTTTGGGAATAATAACAGGATTTGAATTGGACTGAGCCAAAGAATCCGCTGAAACGCTATGATGGAGTAAGGTTTTTGCCTCTTGAGTATTTTGCAGAGAAATGCTTTTAGTTGCTGTGGCAAAAGATTTAAATTGCCCTGACCGCATTGATTCATTACCGCTAAACTCAACTTCGCGGCTCAGATTTTTCAGATCTATTGAAAAATCTTTAGCAGTTTGATAACGCTCTTCACAATTTTTTCGTAAGGCTTTTTTAACAATCCGGTGTAATTCGTCAGGAGCTTCGTTTATATATTCAGTGATCGGAACCGGATCTTTATGAATGATATTCGCTAAAATATCGGTCATCGTTTCCCCGTCAAAAGGAGTGTTGCCCGTCAACATTTCATACAAAACAACACCCAAACTCCATAAATCAGTCCTTTGGTCAACTTCTTTGCCGCGTGCCTGTTCGGGCGACATATAACCGACACTACCCATTACCATTCCGGCTTTGGTTGTCACCAGTTCAAGAGTTTTCGCTTCGGCATCTACCAGAGTTGGTTTAGCTAAACCAAAATCAAGAACTTTAACAAATCCGTCCTCGCGCACCATGATATTTTCAGGCTTGATGTCGCGGTGAACAATTCCCCCTTTGTGCGCGGCGTGTAAAGCATCGGCAATTTGTTGGGCAATTCCAAGTGCAATTTCGCCTGTAATCGCGCCTTTTTGGATCAAACTCCGCAAAGTTTCGCCTTTAATATATTCGGTGACAATGTAGATACTGTCCTTATCACCGCCAATTTCGTAAATTGTCAGGATATTTGGATGATTTAAGGCGGATGCAGCTTTGGCTTCGAGTTTAAAGCGATTGACCCGTTCCAAATTACAGCAAAATTCGGGTAAAAGAACCTTGATCGCAACTTCACGGTCAAGTTCGGAATCATGAGCGAGAAACACTTCCCCCATTCCGCCTTCACCTAGTTTGCTTTTGACCTCGTATCGCCCGATTTTCCTTGCCGCAGACATAAATTATTAAACGTAGATTTAAGTAGAAAGTTTAACTGAATTTGAATAAAGCGAAAGAAAATCTAAAAAGGTAACTTTCAAAACTTCCCAACTTCCTAAACTTTCTAAACTATCTTACTCATCCCAATCAGGCGTGTGAAAGGTTCCTTCCTTATCAATTCGCTGATAAGTATGTGCGCCAAAAAAGTCTCGTTGAGCCTGAATCAGGTTTGACGGTAGTCGGTCGGTTCGATAAGCATTAAAATAATTAAGTGATGCAGATAAACACATTGTCGGCATTGCTACGGTTGGCGCAGTCACACAAACCGTCAAGAGATCTGCCCAAATTTCTTTTAATTGTTCTGCAAATTTTTCGTCTAACAACAAATTGGAAAGGTCTTTATTATTGGCAAAAGCCTCGCGGATGTCTTCAAGAATGGCCGCCCGAATGATGCAACCCCCACGCCAGATTTTAGCAACTTCGGTTAGATCAATTTCATAATTTTTTTCTGCTGACGCAGTTTTTAGCAAAGCCAATCCCTGTGCATAAGTAATAATAAAACTGGCTAAAAGTCCACCCTTTAAGTCACTGACTTTGACCAATTTACGAAAATCTTTCGCCTTGATGGCATTAGTTCCGAGAATTTCGTAAGCACTAACCCTCTCTTTTTTCATGGCTGAAATTTGCCGCATTGTGACCGCCGAATCAATAGTTGGAATCGGCACGCCCAAATCCATCGCTACTTCCGAAGTCCATTTGCCTGTTCCTTTTTGCCCGGCTGTATCGAGAATCATTTCGACCAGATTATTTCCCGTTTCAGCATCTTTTTTATGCAAAACCGTAGCAGTTATTTCGACCAAAAATGAATTAAGTTCTCCTTCGTTCCAATCGGCAAAAATGTCGCTGATTTCGTTATCTTCAAATTCAAAACAGCGTTTGAAAATATCGTAAGTTTCAGCAATCAATTGCATTAAACCGTATTCGATACCGTTGTGAACCATTTTGACAAAATGTCCGGCTGAACCGTTACCCACATGCGCCGCACAAGGCTCACCATTGACTTTGGCAGAAGCTGCTTCCAGAATAGGGCGCACCAATTCATAAATTTCGGGCTTTCCGCCAATCATGATCGCACAACCGTGACGGGCACCTTCTTCGCCGCCGCTCACACCTACGCCCAAGAATTCAAAACCGTTATCAGTCAATAGTTTCTCGCGTCTTTCAGTATCGGGAAAATGCGAATTTCCGCCATCAATTACCAGGTCGCCTTTGTCCAGATGCGAAAGTAAATCATTGATGACAATATCAACAACATTTGCCGGAACGAGAATCATTATTTTGCGCGGAGATTCTAATTTTTCGAGGAATTCAGTTAAATTTTCAGCAGTTTGCAAGTTATAATCTTTGCCCTCTTCGAGCAAAAGTCTGCGTTTTTCCGCATCCAAATCGTAACCGACACCGCTAAAACCTTTTTCCGCCACGTTGAGCAAAAAATTTCTGCCCATCACGCCTAAACCGATCATTCCAAACTGTGCTTTTGTCATATTGCGTTCATTTTAACGGGAATTAATAGATTTGTCAGTCTCAAGGCAAAGAAATTGTTTTATATTTTTGGAAATTTTCTAAAAAGCAGGACAGAATTATTTGAGAGTAAAACTTGTAAAGAAAGCCACCCAATCTTTTTTTACTTTTTGCCACTCGTATTTCTCGGCTTCTAATTGCGCTTCTTTGATAATATTTTGTGCTAAATCATTATCATTCAATAACCTAATAGCTTCATTGGCTAAAGATTTACAATCGTTCATTTCAACCAGCAATCCGTTTTTTTCGTGGGTAATTAGGTAAGGAATTCCGCCCGCATTTGATGAAACAACCGGAATTCCTGCCGCAAAAGCCTCGATCAATGACAAAGGCATATTGTCAACTGTTGAAGCGTTGAGGTAAATATACGCCGAATCATATAGTTTTGGCATTTCATCGTTTGGAATTCTGCCGACAAATTTAACATTTTCCAACTTTAAATCGGCAACTATTTTTTTGAGTTTGGATTCCTCGCTCCCAAATCCTGCAACAGTTAATTGAGCATTTGGAACAACTTTTGTAATTTCGGCAAAGGCGCGAATGACACAACCGACATTGTAATAAGCCTCAAAATTTCGATTTGATAAAAAAATTGGGCGCAATTTTTGGCGTTTCTTGAACTTAAACTTTTCAGTATCAACAAAGTTATAAACGACTTCGGCTTTTAACCCGTATTTGGCAAAAACATCAACTAAAAACTGTGACGGCACGACGATTTTATTGAACCATTTCATCGTCGGTTTAGCAGTTAGTTTCCAGTTTTTCAAATGCTCTTCCGCTTCGCCTGTGTGATAATTCAAAATTGTTTTTTTGCGAAAAAGTTTAGAAACAAAAAGTGGGGGAAGTGTTGAAATAATATAGCTTGTCGTTCCTGATGAAAAAATATGGACAATTTCGGTTTTTGGTAAATTGGTTAAAAGTAAGCACCAAAATTTGAGCGAGGTAAAAATCGTCCGTAGAATTATAATGTTTTGAAAGATGGTTTCTGGATCGTTTGGCAGAAAATTTATTTCGAGATTTTCATAATCAGAAAGTGCCTCAACCAATCGCTTGGCTTGGATGGATTGTCCGCCAACTTTCCGCATCGAAGGCGCAACAATAGTTATTTTGAGTTTTTTTGTTTTACCTTCCATCCAACAATTTTTGATAGAGTTCCAAAGTTTTATTCAGTTGTGCAGTAAGTGAGAAATTTTCTTCAACAATTTGACGACCTTTTTTTCCAAATTCGATATTCTTGTCGGGATTTTCGAGTAGCCAAATCAATTTTTCAGCTAAATCCTTATCATCATTCGATTCAACTAAAAATCCCGTTTTGTTTTCAATAATTACCTCGGTTGCCCCACCCACTTTGGTAGCTAAAACGGCTTTTTCTGCAGCCATATATTCTAAAATCGAATTGGAAAAACCCTCGTTAAAGGAAGTCAAAACACAAGCGTAACTAATAGAAAGCAGTTCCGGAACAATCTCACATCGACCAATAAAATGCGTGTTTTCAGATATTTGCAAATCATTAGCCAGTTTTTCTAAACTTTCCTTTAATTCACCCT
>DAORIL010000048.1:0-18202 GCA_035438525.1 Pyrinomonadaceae bacterium | reverse complement strand
AATTCAACTTCTAACTCCTGAACTTTTTGCTTGAGCCCATCATTTTCACTCTGAGCTGTCCGCAAGCCGGCAAAGTATTGCAAATTATCATTAACCCAAATACTGACAGTCGTGACAGGTGACTGAACAAAATCTGCTACGGTTTGCATCCAAACACGAACGACTCTTTGATTTGAGTCACTCTCGCGCGCATCCCAGGCCATTAAGACAAAATTGCCTATCAGCAAGGCAATCATTAGCCAAGGCGTGAGTCTCCAAACTTCTTTCTGACTTCGCTCAACCATCCTTTTCAGTAGTCAGTAATCAGTAATCAGTGGTTAGTATTTGTCTTTTTCTGACAACTAACCCCCGACTACTGACCATTGATTTAGCTTCCTGTCATTAATGAATTATCCCATTTGACACGTTTCAGAAGTTCAAAATCTGAAAGCATTTTACCGGTTCCAAGCACAACGCTTGAAAGGGGATCATCGGCAATCACTACGGGGAGACCTGTTTCAATCATCAAACGCTTATCAAGGTTTTTCAAAAGCGCACCACCACCGGTTAACACGATTCCGCGTTCGACAATATCAGCAGAAAGTTCAGGGGGAGTTCTCTCCAGCGCAACCCGAACAGCGTTGACAATGGTGGCAATTGCATCAGAAAGCGCTTCACGAATTTCTTCGTCCGTAATAGTAATGGTTTTTGGAATACCCTCAATCAAATTACGTCCGCGAACTTCCATCGAAAGGGGTTCATCAAGGGGAAATCCGGAGCCAAGCGCAATTTTAATTGCTTCGGCGGTTCTTTCACCAATCAAAAGATTATATTTGCGTTTAATGTATTGCGTAATGGCTTCATCCATTTCGTTACCCGCAATGCGGACTGCACGTGAATAGACGATACCTGACAGTGAAATAACCGCAATGTCGGTCGTTCCGCCGCCGATGTCAACGACCATATTGCCGTGCGGTTCGGTAATCGGAAGTCCGGCGCCGATTGCGGCAGCCATTGCTTCTTCAACCAAATAGACCTCCGAAGCTTTAGCGCGATAAGCCGAATCCTCAACTGCCCGTCGTTCAACCTGGGTAATTTCTGAAGGAATTCCGATAACTACGCGCGGACGCACCCAGGACTTTCCGTTATGGGCTTTGCGGATGAAGTGTTGAAGCATTTTTTCGGTAACTTCAAAATTTGCAATTACGCCGTCTTTCATCGGACGAATGGCGACGATGTTGCCGGGGGTTCTCCCCAACATTTCTTTCGCATCACGCCCAACCGCCTCAACTTGGTTGGTTACTTTATTGATTGCAACAATAGAAGGCTCTGAAACAACAATTCCGCGCCCTTTGGCATAAACAAGCGTATTTGCCGTGCCAAGGTCAATCGCCAAATCGCTCGAAAATAAACTAAATAATGATTTTGGTAATCCCATTAACTAAATTCCGTATCTTAAAAATTAAACTCTCAAAAAAAATTTTACACAACTGTATAACTAGGAAAATTGCTCCCAACCTTCGTCTCAACGGGGGATTTGAGTTTGGATTCGAGAAAGGCAATCCCGCAACAGCTCTAAACTATTTAGGATATACCTTTTTTCTACAATTTTGCTACTGAAAATGCACACTTTTTGCATTTTTTTTCATTTTGTTGAATTTCAGGTAAAAAAATGTTTAATTTGCCCGAAATTCAGCAAAAAAATCCAGTTTTTTCAAAGAAATTTTGAACTTAAAAAAATCACGGATAGCCAAGAACGAACTTCATCTTTCTACCCGTATTTTTTAATTCTGATTTTGAATTACTCGGTCGAATCTTTCATATTCAAATGCTCGGCATTTTGAGTCGAACTTTCGAAGTTTGGAACAACCATTGGCGGTTGCGAAACCTCTTTTTCCAAAGTCGCATCCAAAACTTCGCTAATTCGTGTTGTTGGAATAATTTCCAACTGTTTGCGGACTTCTTCGGGAATTTCTTCCGTATCGGCTTCGTTGCGCGCCGGCAAAACGATCCGACGAATTCCCGCGCGGTGCGCCGCCAGAACTTTTTCTTTGACCCCTCCGACCGGAAAAACTAAACCCGAAAGTGTAATTTCGCCAGTCATCGCCGTATCATTACGAACTTTTCGACCGGTATAGATCGAAGCCAACGCTGAAGCCATCGTGACTCCCGCACTCGGACCATCTTTCGGAATCGCGCCAGCCGGAACGTGGATATGAACACCATTTTCCTTAATCATTTTTGGATCAATTCCAAATTCGGCGGCGTGTGACCACAAATAGCTTCTCGCCGCTTGTGCTGATTCTTTCATCACTTCCCCAAGCTGTCCGCTCAGAATTAAACCGCCGCTGCCAGGGAGCAAGGTCGCTTCAATAAAAAGGACTTCGCCGCCCATTTCAGTCCAAGCCATTCCTGTTGCCACGCCTGCCGGTAATTCTTTTCGCGCTTCTTCGGGATAAAAACGTGCCGCACCCAAAAAAGTCTTAACGGCTTCAGGAGTAATTGTGACTTTAAGGGCTTCGCCTTGAGCAACTTTTAACGCAACTTTTCGTGTCAGGTTACCAATATTTCTTTCGAGCTGACGCACACCCGCCTCACGAGTGTAGCGTGAAGTCAATAAATTTATGGCTTCGTCCGTTATCTCAAATTGGTCAGGTTGTAATCCGTTTTCTTTAATTTGTCGCGGCACCAGATATTGTTTGGCGATATTGAGTTTTTCCATATCGCTGTAACCTGCCAAACCGATGATTTCCATTCGGTCGCGCAGAGGCATCGGAATCGGCGCCAGTTGATTAGCCGTTGCGATAAAGAAAACTTTGGACAAATCAAACGGCAGATCAAGATAATGATCGCGGAAAGTATGATTTTGCTGTGGATCGAGAATTTCGAGCAGTGCCGCCGCCGGATCGCCGCGAAAATCGTTGCCCATCTTGTCAATTTCGTCGAGCATGATGACCGGATTGTTGACTCCGACACGGCGTAGAGTTTGAATCAATCTGCCCGGCATTGCCCCAACATAAGTTCGTCGATGACCGCGCAATTCGGCTTCGTCACGCACCCCGCCTAAACTAATCCGTTCAAATTCGCGTCCCAATGCCCGCGCAATCGAGCGTCCGAGCGAAGTTTTACCAACTCCCGGAGGTCCGACAAAAAGAATTATTGGGCTTTTTGAATCTGGACGAAGTTTAACTACTGCCAAAGATTCTAAAATTCGTTCTTTGATGTCTTCTAAACCGTAATGGTCTTCGTCCAAGATCTTTTGTGCTTCGTTCAAATCGAGTTTGTCTTCACTCGCTTTTTTCCAGGGCAAATCAAGAATATATTCCAGATAGGTCCGAATAACATGATAATCAGGCGCAGCTTGCGGAAGTTGTTCCATTCGCTTGAGTTCGCGCTCAGCTTCTTTGCGAACTTCTTCGGGTAAATCGGCTGTTTCGAGTCTTCCGCGCAGTTGCTCAGCTTCCGCTTTTTCGCCTGTGTCATCTTCGCCAAGCTCTTTTTCGATAGCTTTCTTTTGTTGGCGCAAAATATAATCGCGTTGCGATTTATCCATTGTGCTTTGGGCTTCGGTCGCGATTTTGGTGCGAATCTGCATGATCTCGACTTCACGGGTTAAGAAACGATAGGCAAGCGAAAGCAATTCATCAACCGTTTCGGATTCGAGCATTTTTTGCTCATTGTCCACGCCTAAATCCAACACTGAAGCCAGAAAATAAGTCAGTTGAACAGGATCATTATTTGATAAGACCGCCATCCGAATTTCTTGCGGAACATTTGGAAGCATTGCCAAAGCCTCCTGGATCAAGCCTTGCACACTCCGTTTGAGGGCTTCGACTTCCTCATCATCTTTGACGATCAAATCGGGCAGAACTTCAACTTTAGCTTTGAGATATGGTTGTTCTTGTGTCCATTCAAGTATTTTAACGCGGTCAATTCCTTGGACAATCAGCTGCATCGTCTCGTCCGCCCGCATCATCCGTTTGATATTGACAATTGTTCCAACCGCAAATAAATCCGAAATTTGTGCATCTTGTCCGGTCACGTCAGGATTTTTCAAACTGATACAGCAAATCAGTTTGTCCGCCGTTCCTAACGCTGACTCAACCGCTTGCAGAGAGCGAGGTCGCCCAACCGTCAACGGCACCACAGTATCGGGAAAGAGCGTCGTGCCTGACAAAGGCAAAATTGCAATTTCAAGCCGTTCAGGTTGCGAAATTTCTGGTTCTTGATTTTGAATAGTTTTTTCTGCCATAAAGTCCTATTTGGATGCTTTTAATCTTTCAATTTCTGCACACAATTTTTCAATCGTAATCGTCTAGGCATCTTTAGCGAGTGTGTTTCTGAACACAATCGTGAAAAATGTCTTTTTTAGTTGTTACCTTTTCTTCAAATAGATCAACAACAGACCGTTTTCGTAATTATGTTCAAGCTTTGCGTTTTCAATTATATCGGGGAATTCCAGATTTTTTTCAAAACGGCTGTAAGTGATTTCCATCTGATGATATGAAATGCCTTTTTGACAAAAACTATCGCGTCGCGTTCCGGCGATGTAAAGGTTTTTTCCTTCAACCTCAATTTCGAGGTCTTCGGCAGCAACTCCGGCAAGTTCGACCTTGACCATCCATCCATCCGGGGTTTGATAAATATCTGCTGCCGGATACCAGAGTTTTCCCGAAGGACGCGCTCCGCTGGATGATTGCAAAAATTGAAAGTAACGATTGATTGATTCTGCCATAAATTAAAACTCTTCAAGCAAACTATGATTGTTAAAATGATACCGCATTGAAATTAGATTGTTAATAAGAAAAATCAAGTAACCATTAACAATCAATCATTAGCGATTTATTTCCGCGTTGCCGGAGTTATTTTCAGAGCCAATTTTTCACTTCCGCGCATCACAATCACTTCGTATTCGACATCCGGTTTCATTTCACCTAAAACTGCGGTGTAATCCTGAACATTGCGAATATCTTTCCCTGCAAGTTTGATAATTTTATCTCCGGCTTTTAAACCAGTTTTGGAAGCGGGAGAATTATCACGCACTCCGTCCAAAACCAATCCGTCATTGCCGTCTGAATAACTTGGAATTGTGCCGAGTGAAACACTGAAACCGCGCCGACCTTCCCCTGTTCCCGAAGATTTTGCCAGAGTGTAAGTCGGTTTAGTCGGATTTTGGTCAATAGTTTTTACAATATCGGAAACGTAAGAAGATATTTTAGTTAAGCCTGCGTAATTTATCTTTTCGGCAGTATCTGATGGCTTGTGATAATCCAGATGCGTTCCTGTAAAAAAGAAAAGCACCGGAATTTGTTTTCCGTAAAAAGATGAATGGTCTGAGGGACCAAAACCGTCTTCGTTCAACTGCAAATCGAACTTTTTACCAACTCCGTAACCGTTATTATTATCAAAATAGATCTCGTTTTTTCGCTTAACTAATTCGTTCCATTCATTTGCCGTGCCGATTCCGCCGACCGTTAATTTATCGTCTTTTAAGCGACCAATCATATCCATATTGAACATGGCGACAGTTTTATTTAACGGGAAAACAGGATTATTGACGTAAAATTTTGAGCCGAGCAAACCTTCTTCTTCACCGCCAAAGGCAATAAAAATTATGGTGTGTTTATTTGCTTTGGTTTGTGCAAAAGTGCGTGCGAGTTCGATCAGAGCTGAAGTTCCCGAAGCATTATCGTCTGCGCCGAAATGAATTTCGGTCGAATTTGCCGCCAAACTTCCCATTCCGCCGTGTCCGAGATGGTCGTAATGTGCGCCGATGACGATGGCTTCATTTTTCAAAACTGCATCGGTTCCTTCTAAAATTCCGATGACATTATAGGCTTGCGCTTCTTTTGCCTCAGGTAAAATTTCACCTTTTTCATTGCGCGGTTTGTAGGGAAATGGCTGGAGAAAACTGGCTTTACCGTTTTTGACAAAACCTGCTTTGAGTTTGGAATTAGCAAACCGATTGGCAACATATCCGGCGGAAAAAGTTGCACCTTTTTCCCCTGTCCGGCGACCTTCGAGTTTATCGGAAGCCAAATAATTAACGTGTTTTCGGAGGTTTTGCTCAACTAAATTGGTATCAAAAATTTGGACCTTAGGTTGAGCTTTTTGCGCCGAAAGACTGACAAATAACGATAATAAAATTAAGAAACTAAAAAACTGTTTTCTCATAAAATTTTAAAACAAAAAAAATGTGAACAGCTTCATTTTTTCATATTCAGAAGCTATTCACAAAAGTTTGATTCAAAAAGATTGTTTTTAGAATTTAGAGATTTCCGATTTAAAATTCATATTTTTTCTTTGTGACATGAAATTTATCCACGAAGATTCACGAAGGGAAAATATTGTAAATAGTTACAAAAACTTCGTGAATCTTCGTGTTTATTCGTGACTAAATCTTATAAATTTCCACGTCGCCGCTGTTCTTCTTCAATCGAAACGAACAACGCTTTGAAATTTCCTTTGCCGAAGCCTTTGCAACCTTTTCGCTGCAAAATTTCGTAGAAAACAGTTGGACGATCTTCGACGGGTTTGGTGAAAATTTGCAGTAAATAACCTTCGTCGTCGCGGTCAACTAATAATCCGAGACGCTTCAAATCTTCGATATTTTCGTCAATTTCGCCAACTCTGGCAGGAATTTCATCATAATAAGTATCAGGAACGCGCAAAAATTCCACGCCGTTTTTCTGTAATTTATCAACCGTTTTCAAAATGTCTTTACAGAGCAGAGCAACGTGCTGAACTCCGGCGGATTTATAATAGTCAATGTATTCCTGGATTTGCGATTTTCCGCCTTTTCCTTCGGCAGGTTCGTTAATTGGGAATTTGATATTGTGTCCACCATCGCTCATGACGATTGACATCAACGCCGAATATTCGGTCGAAATGTCTTTGTCGTCAAAAGTAATGTAGCGTTCAAATCCAAGCACATCGCGGTAAAAATCGCACCAATGTTCCATCTTGCCAAGCTCGACGTTGCCAACAATATGGTCAATCAATTGGATTCCGACTTCTTTGCCTTTGATTTCGCTCGGTGCAAAATGCGGCAGAAATGCTCCGTTGTAAACATATTCGGAAGCAGTTTGTGCCGCTGCTGAACCACTGCTGACGGTTTTGCCATGTGCGCCTCCGTGATACGAAATCAACGAATGAATCGTGTCGCCGTAAGTATGAATTGCGGCATAGCGAATCATGCCGTTTTCATCGAAAATATCGCGTGGTGTCTGAAAGACTTTTGCGCCGCGTTTGACCGCTTCATTAAAGGCGTGGTCGCAGTCTTCGACTTGGAAAGCAATGTCGCGCACCCCGTCACCGTGTAATTTCAAATGCTCAGAGGCAAAAGTGTTTTCGTGCAAAGGCGTGGTCAAAATAAAATTGACGCGGTTTTGCCGCAAAACATAACTCGTTGCATCACGATTGCCCGTTTCCAAGCCCGCATAAGCTACCCGCGAAAAACCAAATGCGTTGCGATAATAAAACTCCGCTTGCTTCGCATTGCCGACGAAAAACTCAACGTGATGTATCTTTTTTAAACCTAATGGATTTTTGTTTGTCATAATAATTTCTAACCGTAAACCGTAAAATCTATTCCATTTGTAGGAGTTTTAGGAAAAGTTTTTTGTATAAAAATCACAATTTCTACTGCTGTGTATGCAACCAAAACAACGATTGAATTCGTAACTACTGAAAGAATAATTGCTGTTTTCCAAATAAATTTTTCAGGTATTTTTTGCTTTGCTTTTTCGGTTAAAAAAGACTCTTGAAAATTATCTTTTTGTAAATGTAACAGCACATAAAAATTAGAAAAAATATTTAGCAAATAAACGAAAAACAAGAAATAATAAATTGAATCCGAAGGACTCAGAAATCTAAAAAAGATGATTGATAAAATCCCCGATACTGCCCAATTAAACCAAAGAAAAAGGCTGCTTCTAAAAAGCAAATTTCTATTTGCCCAATTCAATTTGTAAAGCGTAAGGCGTATGATAGAAAGCGAACAAACAAACATCAAAATCATTGGGATTATGTCACTTAGTTCAATCCTCATATTTCTTCACTCTACTCTCTTCACTAAAAACTCTCAATATATTTCCGTGTCACCTCTTTCAATTCCGCATAGCTTGGAATGACATATAAAACTTTTTGCATATCTGAATAGCTGAAATCGTGGTTGATAACCTCTTCCAAATCAAATTTTCTACGCTCAACTTTATCCGAAAATGCGTGTTCCAATTCGCCGAAACTCGATAAAAGTCCTGCTCCGTAAGCTTTGATATTGCCCTCGTGTTCGACCAAGCCGAATTCAATCGTGAACCAATAAAGTCTGCCTAATTCTTCTAATTGTTTATCGGTGGCAATTCTCGCGCCGTGTCCGATGAATTGCGAATAATCGGCAAAATTTGGGTTGGTAAACATCGGAATATGTCCGATTGCTTCATGAACGATATCGGGTTCGGGCGTGTATGCTGGATGCGAATGATGGCGGATGTATTGCGTGCAAAGCATCGTCCGATACGAAAGCCACGAGAGAAAACCACGAGTTTCAACCAAACCTTCAATTGGTGCGAGTCGAAATCCGGTTAATTCTTTCAAACGGCGGTTCATTTCCGATAATTGCGGAATCCGTTCCGTTGTAATTCCCAAATCTTTTTTCGCCCGCAAATAAAATGGCGAAGCGTATTTTTGCTGTAATTCTTCTAATTCTTCGGCGACATATCGCCAAACTCTCTGTTCACGCGAGTTATATTCAACATCAGTAATTTCGCCAGTTTCGCGGAATTTTTTGGCACAATCAGCAATATAATCACGACGTTTTCGATATTCCAAATCATTTGCGCCCGGATGGTCGAGATGGAGTTCGTTGATATGCTCAAACTCCAAATCGGTAAACGCAGGCAAATCTTCGTCATTGATCTTGTAGTTTGAAATTGAAACAGCAGGTTCAAAAGTGGCAACGGTTTCGACTAACATCGTGTAAAAATCTCCTTAGTGCAAAATTAGATGCAGGCTCAAAAGGCAAAGTTATCCGCAAATAAATAATTGTAATGAAATCGATAAGTTATTTGAATAGGGATAATTTGTTTATTACAATGAATTACTTTAGATTTTAAGGTAATTCAGCAAAATACTTTATAAATTAAAATGCTTGACCAAATAGATTGGAAAATTCTTAAGGAACTGCAAGAAGACGCCCGGACGAGTTTTGCTGAACTTGGGCGCAGAGTCGGACTAACCACACCGGCCGTCATTGAACGTGTCCGCAAGCTCGAAGATGCCAAAATTATTACAGGTTATCGGGCGGAAATTGATACGGCAAAAGTCGGTTTGCCGATTATGGCATTTATCCGGATGAGCATCACCGGAATTGACTATTCGCATATTATCGAGGTGGTCGAAGAATCAAACGAAGTTTTAGAATGTCATCGGGCGACTGGGGGCGATTCGTTTATTATGAAAGTTGCCGTGGCAGATGTTGGGCATCTGCAAACTTTGATCGATAAATTAACACCTTACGGGATTACGACTACTTCGATCGTGCTTTCTTCTCCGGTCAAAAGCCGTGTGATCGAGCCTCATTAATTTTGCCGTAAGAACATTTGTGCAGTTTTGGCGATTTCATCCAAATAACTTTGCAAACTGCTTTCATCATTAACAACCGATTCGGTGCTGAGAAAAATTTCTTCATCGTCAATTTTGAGAGTTTTGGCGGGCGTGTTGAGTTTGATAAGTTGTTGGCACAAATCGGGTTTGAGTAAATGTTGAACCGTCTGAACATTTTCAGCTTTGACCACAAAAAGTTTATCGAAAACAGCATCGCCAACTTGAATATCCTGTGCGCCTAAAAAAGCAACGAATTCGTGAAGTGAATTTTGCTGTAAAATCTGCAAACCTGTCATTAAACTTTTTCCAAAATCAAATTTGAATTCGGTTAACCAAGTTTGCTCGTTGCTCCTGCCCAAATTTACTTGTGTTTCAAACCCTTTGTAAAGACCTTTGAGAATCAGATTTTTTTCATCAAAACGCATCCCGTTTTGTTCTGCAAATGCTTTCCAAGTCTGAATCAATACTTTTTCCCAAACGGACAACGGCAAAAGTTGATTGGAATTTTCCGCCCGACTTGCCACATAAACAACCCAATTAAGCATTACTTTTAGCCGTTCAAGATCGTAAATTGCCCCTTTGTCTTCGATATAAAAATATCCGTCAGTCAATAAGACACTTTTAAAATGAGGCTTGGCTTGAAGTAAATCATTAGCCAAATTTGCAGCAAATCCATCAAGTAGTTTTTGCCCTAGAAATTGCGATAAACGCTCTCTGTCTAATGCAAAAAGGTTAAATTCTTTATCAAATTCAGCGTTTCCGCTTGAAATAAAACTTTCTCCAGCCATTACCCCAAGTGCATCGTTTAAAATACCTTTTTCCGAATTGATTTTGAGCATCAGGCGCAAAGGCGGATTGATTCTGGTCTGGCAAAAAGTGAAATTCACACCGCCGCCATCGCCCGAACTTCTAAAACCAACCGCAAGTTTGACTTCACGTCCGTCATAAACGCCTGTCATCGGATAAATTGCGGTTTCTTTTCCCGTTTCAACTTTTAATCCAAGCTGTTCGGCAAGTTTTTCCCACTCTTCCATTGCCCGTTTGGTTCTGCTTTTGGAAAATCGGCGCAGTAAAAATCCCAAAAATAAAACGACAACAATAACGACAACAAAAGAAATTGTCGCAATGACAATCGGATTGGGAACAAAGGCAAGCATCAAGGGCATTCTAAACTGATTTCAAGTTTCAGCCAATAATTATTTCAATTCGACTTCCAGAATCGTGTCAATTTCGTTCAAAGTTATTCCTTTCAGATAAATAAAAGTTCCTTCCGATTGTTGTTTAAAAGTGACTGTCTTATTTTGATTGAACAATTTAACGTTGCTGATGGGCTGTTTCAGTTCAGGAATAAAGATAAAATCGGGCGTTTCAGGCTTTTGTAAAATGTGCAGATAAACGGTTTTGCCTTTCATTGTTACCACGCCCCAATTTTTCGGCGGCATAATATTTCCGCGAGTTCCGTAAATCGAATCACCGTTGACTCTCAGCCAATCGCCAATTGCACCTAATCGCTCGGTAAATTCGGGTTGAATTGTTCCATCGGGCATCGGACCAATATTTAGCAAAAAATTAGCGTTGTATCCGGCGGCTTTGACGAGGTATTGGATTAAATCTTTTTTCGATTTGTAACTGGTATCAGTGATGTTAAAACCCCAGCTGTTATTGATAGTTTCGCAGGTTTCCAAAGGCAGTTCGGAAACGGATGCACCGCCGAAACCTGTCGTATTATGTCCCGGTAAATCTTTTTCAAAGGCTTGAAAATCTTCGCCCGGAATCGGCTGTAAATGATGATTATTGCTGATCAATGCTTTCGGCTGGAGCTTGTGAATCATTTGATAAATTTCATCATAATGCCAATTTACTTTTGATTTGAGCGATTTGTCATAATCGTTATCGAGTTGATCCCAATGCCCATCAAACCAAATTCCACCGATTTCGCCGTAATTGGTCAGTAGTTCGGTTAACTGAGCTTTCATAAACTTAATGTAGCTTTCCATGTCGCTTTTTTGCGTTCGCCCCGTTCCTTTGCCGGTTTTTCCAGTTTCGTATTGGTAATCGCTCCGATACCAATCCAATAACGAATAATAGAGAAAAAGTTTGATTCCTTGCTTATGGCATTCGTCGGCTAACTGTTTCAAAACGTCTTTGCCGTAAGGAGTATTCGTAATTTTCCAATCGCTTTGTTTCGTGTCCCAATTGCTGAAGCCGTCGTGATGGCGGGTAATAAATGTGATGTATTTCATCCCTGCACCTTTCGCAGTTGCGACCCATTTTTTCGCGTCAAATGCTTGCGGATTAAAGATTTGCAGCAGCCGCGAGTATTCCTGCACGCGGATATTGCGGTTGTTCATCACCCATTCGCCGTGTCCCAAAACACTCGACGCGCCCCAATGAATGAACATTCCGAATTTGTCATCTTGAAACTGTTTTCTGGCAGCCAGATTTTCGGCGGTCGGCTGATATTGGGCAAAAAGATTAATAACAAAAAAGCAAACGGCGACAAAAGAAACGATTATTTTTTTCATTTTTCAATTAGGATTTTTCCGCAAATATCGCGTAGCGATTATCTGAATTTAGCCGTGTGTTTTAACGCACGGAACTAAAAAAAAGATATTTTCGTGGCGTAGCTACGATTGAATTTATTCTTTTTCAGGTGTCGCTGACGCGACAAGAAATGTTTTTTAACTTGAGCAGTCCTTGAAAGAACTGCCTAAATTCAAATTGTCGCTCTGCGACATTTAAGGAAGTTTTTTCAGGAAAGCCCTTTATTTTTAGAAAACTGAATTTTAGTTACAACTTGTTTCTGCCATAGAATACATTCATAATCGTGTCCAATCAAATAAAAAATATTCAGGAAATTATGAAAAAAAATCTACTGCTTTTTTCGGTATTTCTTTTGTTTTCGGCAAATTACGCTTTTGCTCAAACTGCGACGGTCAAAGAATACGACAAAGTTTTTACAACTTATCCGTTTTCCGATCCGAATCCGATTCCGAAAGTCGGGAAAATCTATCCGTATTTTCGTTTTGACGGTTACACCGATAAGCCTGTGCAGAAATCGTGGAAAGTTGTTGAACTCGAAAACGATTACATCAAAGTTTTAATCCTGCCCGAAATCGGCGGAAAGGTTTGGACGGCGATTGAAAAGAAAACGGGTAAAGCGTTTATTTACAATAATCAGGTCGTTAAATTTCGGGATATTGCGATGCGTGGTCCTTGGACGAGCGGCGGAATCGAAGCGAATTACGGCATCATCGGACACACGCCGAATGTTTCGACTCCGGTTGATTACATCACACGAAAAAATGCAAATGGCAGCGTTTCGGTAATTACGGGCGTTTTAGACCTTTTGACGCAAACTCCGTGGCGAATTGAGATAAATTTGCCGAAAGACAAAGCGTATTTTACGACTTCTTCGTTTTGGTTTAACGCGACCAATCTCGAACAGCCTTATTACACCTGGATGAACGCCGGAATCAAGGCTCGCGGGAATTTGGAATTCGTCTATCCGGGAAAAGAATTTCTCGGACACGACGGCGAACTTGGCGAATGGAACGTCAATTCCAAAGAAAATAAAGACATTTCCTTCTACGAAAACAACAATTTCGGCGGCTATAAGTCTTATCACGTTTTCGGCAAATACACCGAATTTTTCGGCGGTTACTGGCACGATGACGAATTTGGGTTGGCGAGAGTCGCTTCGCACGATGACAAAGCCGGAAAGAAACTCTGGATCTGGGGTTTATCCAATCAGGGAATGCTCTGGGAAAAACTTTTGACCGATACTGACGGGCAATATGTCGAAGTCCAATCCGGCAGATTATTCAACCAATCCGCCGACAACAGCACCTTTACGCCTTTCAAACATCGCGGTTTTGCCCCATATTCAACCGATAAATGGACGGAATTTTGGTTCCCTGTCAAAGACACGAAAGGATTTTTGGTCGCCAATGAATTCGGAGCGTTGAACTTAAAAAATGAAAAAGACGGACTGAAAATTTATCTATCGCCTGCTCGAAATATCAATGAAAAACTTGAAATCGTTGCAAACGGAAAAACAGTTTATGCAAAAGAGTTGAAATTGAAACCACTCGAAACTTTTACCGATTTGATCAATTCGGCATTGAATCTCAAGGACTTACAGGTTTTGCTCGACGGCAAACAAATATATTCGGGCAATGCGGAAGAAGCGAATTTAAGCCGACCAGACAAAACTCCCGCCGATTTTGATTGGAATTCGGTTTACGGATTGTATCTGCAAGGCAAGGAAAATCTTCGAGAACGGGTTTATGATTCGGCTCAATTAAAGCTGGAAGAATGTTTGAAAAAGGATGCGAATTTCCTGCCCGCTTTAGTTGATTTGACACAGATTTATTATCGAAATATGGACTACGCGAAATCACTCGAAATGTCGAAAAAAGCTTTAAGCATAGATACTTACGATGGCGGAGCGAATTTTTATTACGGTTTGGCTAACTTAAAGATCGGGCGAATTGTTGATGCCAAAGACGGTTTTGATATTGCTTCGATGAGCATCGAATTCCGAAGTGCGGCGTGGACGGAACTCAGCAAAATTTATTTTCGCGAAAAGGATTTGGAAAGAGCCGAAATCTACGCCAAAAAAAGTCTGGATTTTAACCGCTACAATCTGGATGCGTTGCAGATAATTGCTGTCTCACAAAGACTTTCGGGGAAAAAAGATGAAGCTGCAAAAACTCTCAGTCAAATTCTCGAATTCGATCCGCTCAATCATTTTGCGAGATTTGAAACATCGCTTTGGGAAAAAACTCCCGCCGCCAAAAGCGAATTTACCAAACTGATTCGCAACGAGATGCCGCAGGAAACTTATCTCGATCTGGCGTTGTGGTATTACAATTTAGGTTTGTTGCAAGACACGAAAAACATTCTTGAGACTTCCAATAAAAACGCGGAAGTATTGTATTGGCAAGCGTTTATTGCTGAGAAACTTGGTGAGAAAAATACGGATTCTTTCATCAAACAAGCCGATTCGTCAGACGTGAAATTCGTTTTTCCGTTCCGCTTGGAAACTGCCGAAGTTTTAAATTGGGTGCAGACAAAATCCCAAAATTGGCAGCCGAAATATTATTCTGCACTCATTTTTTACAACAAAAATAATCCGGCTCGCGGAAACGAAATCTTAAAATCTCTGGGAAACACGCCGAATTTTGCTCCGTTTTATGCGTTGCGGGCGGAAAAAATTGCGGAAACGGCGGAAAACGATTTGCGCCGGGCGATTGCCTTGGATGGAAACGAATGGCGTTACGGAAAATTATTGACAGACTATTATTTGGCAAATAAACGCAACGCCGAAGCACTCGAAACGGCTCGTCAATTTTCAAACAGATTTCCCGCAAATTATATGCTGTCAATGCTTTATGCCAAAACTCTTTTGGCTAACCGTAAATTTGCTGAAAGCGATAAAATTTTGGCGGCGGTTCACGTTTTGCCTTATGAAGGAGCGACAGATGGGCGGCGGTTATATCGCCTTACAAAATTGATGCAGGCAGTTGAATTAATCAAAGCGAACGAATTTGCGAAAGCACTTGAATTTACGAAGCAAGCGCGGGAATGGCACGAGAATTTGGGAGTCGGCAAGCCATATCAAAAGGATATTGACGAGCGTTTGGAAGATTGGTTGTCGGCAATCTGTTACCAAAAACTCGGGCAAAAAAGCGAACAGGAGAAAGCACTTCGCCAGATTGTGGAATTTTCTCCGAAAGCAATTTCAACGGCTGATCTGCTGAATCTATTTGCTTTACACGAATTGGAAGGCGAAGCTAAAGCAAAAGAATTTTTAGTAAAACAGGTGGTGAAAAATCCTAATAATCCCGTGATAAATTGGATCACAAAAGCGTTTGCCGGCAAAAAGGAAAAGCTTTCGTCGGAAATTACTGTGGATGAAAATTACGAAGTAATTATTGAGCAGCTTGGCTTTTAGCTTTTCTTTCGCTCAAATAAAAATGCCATAAAAGCCGTGCTGCAACTGCTCGATACGGCGACCATTTTTCGGCTAATTTGATGAACTCATCGGAATTTGGACGTTGTGCTAAACCTTTTATTTTTTGATACGCCGCGTGTAGAGCTATATCACCTTTCGGCATGACATCCATGCGTAAAAGAGCCATCAAAAGATAAATGTCTGCAGTCCAATCACCAATGCCTTTGATTTGTTTGAGCGAAACTTTAACCTCTTCATTTGTAAGATGTTGCAGTTCTTCTAAATTCAACTTTCCGTCCACGATTGCATTTGACAAATCTCGTGAATAAACTATTTTTTGCCGCGAAAAATAGCACGATTTTAATTCTTCATCGGATAAACTCAAGACATTTTCGGGTGTGATTTCTTCTAATTTATCTTTCAATTTATTAAACGCCGAAAGTGCCGAAGCCAGTGAAACTTGCTGCTCCAAAATAATGTGTATCAGTGTGGCAAAATTTGCTTCACGCTCCCATAACGGCGGCGTTCCGTATTTTTCATAAACATGGGCTAAATCTGCATCAATAGCAGATAATTCCAGACAGATTTCGGTTAAGTTTGTTTCGGAGAGAGTTTTTATCATAAAATTGGTGCAAATCATTATACAATCAGTTTTATGAAAAGTTTCTATCCGAAAATTGCGCTCATATTTTTACTGACCTTTTCTTTTTCTGCCTTTGCTCAGGAAACTTGCACTCAAATTACACAAACAGCGGACGTTCTATTAAATTTGCATCTTGGAATGTCAGTTGAAGAGGTGAGCAATAAACTCGGCAAAAATCTGGGAATCAAAACCAAAAAGAAAGGCGATTACCGATATTTTCAGAACTATATTAATAAAAAGCCGCCTAGCAATTTAACGGATATTCGGGCTTTTTACCTGCGATTTTTCGAGAAAAAACTTTATCAGGCTGAAATATTTTACGTCGAAAATAAATATCCGTCGGAAATTAAAAGTTTTGCCGAAATCATTTCCACGCAACTAAATTTGCCTCTTACAGATTGGAAATTTGCCAATAAACAGGGCGTTTTGCAATGCGGAGAAAATTCAGTCACAGCAGATTATCAATTAAATCCGCGGATCGAATTGACTAATGAAACGATCAAAAAAAAGGTTGATGAAATAAACAAGAAGACGAAATTGTTTTGATGAAAATCTCTAAATCTGCTCCAATTTATTTTGCTATTCAAGGCGTTGCAGTTATCGCTTGGTGGATTCTGTTGATTACTGTTCCAACTTCACGCAAATATTTTCAAATGGGCGAATCAGAGACTATTTTATTGGCTTTTTGGCTGCCTGATTTATTTTTTCTTGCTATCGGATCTTTGGTTGTAAGTTGGTTAATTGCTGTTGATCATGGCTTTAAACTGATTGGTGTCTGGTTTGTGATTGGAACGATCAGTTATGCTTCATTTTATTGTCTATCGTTTGCGTGGATGACCGACACGGGTTGGCTCGGAGTTGTAGCAATGTTTCCGGCCATGATTGTCAGCGGAAATTTTGGAATCGGATTAACGCCGTTTTTTGAAAAAATAATGTTCCGGCATTCAAAAGACGGCAAAACAGGTTGGATCTTGGCGAAAACTTTAACGCAAATCGTTATAATTTGGGCTTTGATTTTAGTTGTTTTCCCATTAATGGTTGTTCAGATTGAAGCCAAAATCGGTATTCCGCGTTTTTCGTTTCCTTATCAAACAATTCTGGGGGGAATTCTGTTTCCTTTGGTTAGCTCAATTGGACTTGGTTCTGCCTATTCGATGGCAAAAATAGGTCGCGGAACGCCTTTGCCGATGGATACAGCCAGTAAATTGGTCGTGAGCGGGATTTATAAATATGTCCGCAATCCGATGGCGATTTCCGGTATTGGGCAAGGGCTTTTGGTTGGATTTATTCTTGGCTCACCGTTGGTTTTGCTCTATGCTTTGCTCGGCGGATTTATTTGGCAGTTCATTTACCGTCCACTCGAAGAAGATGATTTACTCGAAAAATTTGGTGCAGATTACGAAGATTATCGGCAAAAAGTGCGGTGCTGGATTCCTCGATTTTCCTCGAAATCAAATTCCGATCATTGAAATTCCCATCGAAAAAAATGTTCAACTTTTTATCAAACGAGAAGATTTGATCCACCCTGAAATTTCGGGAAATAAATTCTGGAAGCTTCTTTACAATATTGAAAATTATCTGAGCCAAAATCCAAACAATTCTCAGATAATTACGTTTGGCGGAGCATTTTCAAATCATATTTTTGCTGTTTCTGCTTTAGGAGAACTATTGGAAATATATACTTTAGGCATTATTCGCGGTGATGAATTAGAAGAGAATTGGAAGACAAATCCAACTTTGAGCAAAGCCTGCCAAAATGGAATGAAGTTTCGTTTTGTCAGCCGAACTGATTACCGAGACAAAGAAAAACTTACGCAAAATCTGCAACAGGAATTCCCGGAAGCATTGATAATTCCCGAAGGCGGAACCAATGAATTGGCAGTTGAAGGAGTTAAATTCATGCTTGGGGAAGAAACTAAAGAATTTAATTACCTTTGCTGTCCAGTCGGAACAGGCGGAACATTAGCTGGAATTTCAAAATTTGCCGAAGATAATCAAAAAGTTTTAGGATTTATAGT
>DAORIL010000047.1:0-18253 GCA_035438525.1 Pyrinomonadaceae bacterium | reverse complement strand
CCGGTTTTTTCGATTTCTTCGCGTTTCGGTAAATAAAAAACTTTGACCTCGGTTTTGGTCACGAGCCATAAAAAACTACGGGTTTCGCCAAGTTTGTATTCCAGCAATACTGTGTTGTTGTCCAGTAAATTTTGAAATTCTTTGGCGGAAAGAGGAGTAGCTTGGGTCAGAGAAGCATAACGCGGATTTTGCTGGCGAATCTGGTTGTGTAAAGTTTCTAGTTCGTCGCTTAAACTCTTGATTTCATTATCATATTGCGCTTTTTGTTCGGGTTTGAATTTTCCGCCTAGAAGTCTGGTGCGTTCAAAGGCTTTTTGGCTGATCAATTCTCCCAATTCTTTTTCGCGCTGCGAAAGTTTTTCGTCTGAGCCTTCGCGGATTTTGACATTGGCTTCGCGCAAGAGCTCAATCAATGAACGGGAACGACTTCTCTCATTTGTTTCAAAAGCGATAGTATCAAAATCTTTTGCAGAATCCTGTTCCTCAAGTTTGAGCAAAATTTCAATCGCCAGTTCGTAATATTTTTGCACTGTCGCGTAGTAGGATGAGCGCAAAGTTTGGGAGGGAATATTACTTCGCAGTTTTTCGATAATTTCGAGGGCTCCCGAAATATCCTGCCGAGCCTCTGCTAATTGGTTCAAATCTTTTTTGACTCGCGCCTGATTGTATAAAATATCAGCCAGACTTCCTTTATCTTCTAACGCCGCAAAAATAACATTAGCTTTGGTAAAATATTCGAGAGCTTTAGTTTTGTCTCCCTGCATTTCAAAAACTAAACCGATATTTGTTAAATTTACAGCTTCATATGCTTTATTTGAAACCGCACGATTTGATTCCAAAGATTGATTATAAAGTGCTAAAGCCTTCTCAAAATTCTTCTGCTTGCGCTCAATATTTCCTAATAAAGTGAGTCCTTTCCCTTCGTTATTTCGATCTTTTGTAGTTTGCCAAATGTTTAATGCCTGCTCATAAATGGTGCGGGCTTTTGCCAACTCATTTTTGTCTTCCAGAAAATCTCCGAGATTGGCTAGAACTGTCGCTTCACCGCGTTTATCCTGAGTTTTTCGACGAATTTCCAACGACTGATTAAGTAGATCCAAAGCCTGTTCATTATCGCCCAAGGTTCGATAAACTCCGGCTAAATTATTAAGTGCTTCTCCAACTGTTTGCGAGCCGACTTCAAGATGCAACGCGTATGATTTTTTGAAACAATCTATCGATTTTTCGTATTCACCAAGGCGATTATAAATATTTCCCAGTCCGGTATAACTTCCCGCCTGAACTCCTTTATCACCGCTTGCTTGTCCCAAACTCAAACCCTGCGAATAAAACTCAAGAGATTTTCGGAGTTCGCCCTGGCGTGTGTAAAGAACTGCCAGATTGTTGAAAACTGTTTGAATTCCAACTTTATCATTAACCTGTTTTAAGTATTTCAACGATTCGTTATATGTTTCTTCAGATTTTTTATTTTCTCCTGCCCGCATATAGGCTAGAGCCAGACTATTTAAATTTCTGCCCAAATCACCGGGATTATTTGATTTTCTTTGAATCTCGGCAGTTTTGAGATACATTTCAATCGCTTTGTCAGATTCTCCGATGGCATCATAGGCAATGGCTAAATTGCTCAAAATAAAGGCTTCGGTGTTTTCCGCTTTTATTTCTTTGGCGATTTGCAAGGCTTCTTCTAAATTGGCAATTCCGGCTTTATAATTTCGTAATCTGTTCTGGGCAACTCCCATACTATTGAGTGCAACTGCCTGTTGAGCTTTGTTGCCGAGTTCGCGCCACAGCAATAAACATTTTTCAGCCGCTTCAAAAGCTTTTTGATTTTCACTTAAACGGCGGTGGATAAAATTTAATTGCAGAAAGGAACGGGCTTGTAAATATTTATCTTTGGTAATATCTGCGAGACTGATAATTTCCTGATAAGAAGCAATCATTTCCCGATTCGAGGTTTCGGTTTGCAGCGGATCTAAAATCGAAACTTTGCCGAGAAGTTTAATTATTTGAGCGGTTGCTTCATTAAATTTCAGATCATCATTCGTTAATGCTCGGATTTCGGTTAATTTTAAACTGTATTTGGCTGTTTTTTGTTTGACATCTGTCGGGGAAACTTCAACTTTATATTCGCCTAAATCTTTGGCAGTTACAAAGATAAAGTTATTTTTAGAAAGTCCGGAATCAATTCCCGTTTCGAGATATTTTTCGCCTTTTGGGTTAAATGCGTTAATCAAAAAACTGATTCCTTTTGCCTCAAACTCAATTCTGGCAGTTTGATTTGCTGCCAATTTAACTGCGTAAAGATGTTTTTCTCCGCCTTTAATTTCGGCTTCGATAGATTGCGAAACGCCAAGATTAATTGCTTCCTGAGCAAAAATTGTTGAAATTAAATAAAAACCGGCAAATAAAATTGAAATTAAACGTATAGCCATATTTTTGTATGAAATATAGCAAATATTTGAATCTTTGAGGAAAATTATTTTTGATTGACGCGGAATTGAAAATCGGCTACTGACTCATCTTGGTTATTTGCATTTTTGCCGTAGAGTTTGATTATGTAATCGCCGCGTTTTAAGTTTTGAACAGGAACAAACGCATTAACCTTTGATTTATTGGCAGAAAGTTTTCCGCTTTGATAGATGATTTTGCCATTTTGGTCAACAATTTCAGCCCGATAAATTTTGTAATCCTGACTTTCCAGATTTAATTGCAGATTTGCACCGCCGGAATTTTTCGGCAAATTCAGTTCGTTGGTTTTTCCTTCACTTCGCACGCCTCCGGTAAAAAGTGCGAGGGTTGTAATTACCGGATTGGACGGAGTTTGGACAGGTTTTTGGAGATTGGTATTATCAGGAGTTTTATTCAAAGTCGGCTCAACTTTTGGTCGCTGATTAATTGGCACAACATTTTGATTCGGCGTATTGTTTGTATTTTCACTGGTTTGCGGAGTTGGAGTAACAGAAATTTGCGGTATCGGTGTTGGAGTATTTTGCACAATATCAATAGGTTTTTCTGTTTTTCTTAACAAAAACCAACCGCCCAAAAGCAACAGTAAAACTGCAAATGCCGAGCCGAGAGCAAATTGTGGTTGTTTGAAAAATGAAACTAAACTTGCCCAAACGGACACACGTTCACCTTCCGCTTCTTGTTTTTTTAAAGCGGATTGATTGGCAAAGTTTTTGAGCATTGCGCGGGTGAACGCCACACGCTCATGCCGTTTTTCATTGGTTAAAAATTTCGTTTCAAATTTTTGCCGATCATTTCCCGAAAGATTTCCACGCACATAATTTTCGATCAGTTCATCTTCGGCAACACGGAGATTTTCAAACATTTCCTCATCCAAAATGAAGTTCTGTTCAAAATCAACACGTTCTTCTTCCGGCATCTCGTCCAATAAAAATTGTCGAAACTTTGATTCATTTGTCAGGTTTTTATTACTCACTTTTTTTACTACCAATCATAGTGCAAAAATACTAAAAAACATTTCAACTATTAGTCTTAGGTCTCAGTTCTCAGGTCTCAAGTCATTTGTTTGTAAATGTTTGACCTAAAGCTTGAGGCTTAAGAATTACAACACTCTCTCGTGCAATCTTCCAATTTTGATTTCAAACGGCAAGCTTTAATGCGAATTGTATTCAAATTGGAGTTCATCTCATCGGCTAACTTTTTTCGGGCTGCGATCATCGTTTTTTCATCCGTTGTGTAATAGGCAATGATAAATTTTCGATTTTCCCCATCAAATTGTGACAGACATTTTTCAAAACAAGTGCGCCGTTTTTCGGTAAATTCGTCCTCCACTTCTTTTTCGTTAGCTTTGATATTTTGGATTTCGGGAGCCTCTTCGATCAACTGATTTTGGCGTTGATTAGTTCGCAGAAATTCTTTGAAAACAAATTGAGCGACAGTTGCCGAAAATGCCGTTACGTTCTTGATTTCTTCGCCTTCTGAAATTTTTCGCAAAACGCGGTCAAAAGTTATATCGGTCAATTCTTCGGGCATTTCACAATTTCGCCACTCGAAAAATTTTATTAATCGCAGACGCAATGATTCATATTTCGCTCCGGCTTGATCGCGGTCGGCGTCAAGCAGGGCGAGAAATGTCTCAAAACTGCTTTGCGAAAAAGTTTCTACCATTAAATCAGGGGATAAATTTAAATTGAAAAACGCTCTAAGTTTAATGGAAATTTGAGGTTATGAAAAGCGAAAAAATCTTTGTTAAAACTTGTTGAAAAATGTGATTGAATTCTGCTATGTTTGAAATAGTCATTTCTTTGACGAATCTAATCTAAGGACTCTCTACTAACCGATGCGACATTCTTTTTTTTCAATTCTAATTATCCTTTTTATTTCAGTTTTTGTTTCTGCTCAGAGCAAAAGTAATGACCAGATTTTAGCACAAATGAAAACGCTCAACGTCAGCAAAAATATTCAGCTCGAATATGATAAATCTTCGGATTATTCAAAACTTTTGATGATCAGCGACGAATTAACCAATGAACAGGCTAAGAAAAATGGACTTTCTTCACTGACTTTTGGGATGATGTATGGCTTTAACGGAAAAGTATTATCCTTTTCGCCGGACGTTTTTATTTTAACTTTTTGGGCAAAAGGCAAGAACACCAAATTTGCCGAATCGCATCACTGGATAGCAACTGTTGACAGTGAAACAGTGGATCTGGGCGATGCTCGCTATGCTCGCCGAAACGGCGATGATCGTGAGTTTTTGAATTTTAGCGTTACCCGCGAAAATTTGGCAAAAATTGCACAGGGAAAAGATGTTTCATTGAGCCTCGGCAATTTTCAATTCAAATTTAATGCGGAACAATTAAAACAATTTGCAAATTTTTTAAGCCTTTCGGATACCGCCAAGTAAAACTTTAACAAAGCAGAAATCAAGTAATATCCCGGCTGAGATTTACACTTTATCCAACCATCATTTTACTATCATTTTGGATCAGAAATTTGAATACTCGAATCATACTCAAACAATGAAATGATATGAAAATTAAAGACCAATTCTCCGATGCGGTTTTCCCGTTTCATTTCTCTTTTGAGTAAAGCCCCGTCTTTATCAAACCAATATTTAACAGACTCGACAGATAGTATCTCTTGATTATTATTAGCTTCATCAATCCTTTTACTCTTGGATGTTTTTAGGTAAACATTTACGGTCTGATTATTTAAAGTTTCAGTTCCAAGTGATTTATATTCGACCTGCTCATCAATAATCTTAAGGCTTTCTGCCAATGGGGTTCTTTCAAATACTTTGGTTTCTTTCCATTGACCACCATCTTCGCGCGAATATGCCTTTCCACCGATTTGAATATATTCGCTTTTAGAAGTTTTTTCGTTTGACGTTTTTTCATTAACAAAACGCCGTTTGTTAGCGGAAACTTCGATCACCGTTTTGGATAAAGTATTCTTTTGCGGTTTCCCATTTGCCCGGGTTTCAGAAGTCACCGTCATCCGAAAAGGTTTGATTTTTAAGATTTCCGAAGAAGTTTTTGTGATTTGTTCAAAGGCAGATTTTAGGATAACTTTTTCTTGTGAAAAAGTATTTACAAAACCAAGTAAAACCCAAACTACTAATAGAATCGTTTTCATGTTTTTATTCTCCTTGCTAAAGCTTTACCAACTCTTTAAATCATAAATGCTTTAGATACCTATGATTACTTAGTTCTATGGAGCAATATAAACTAACTATTTTATTTGGATAACAAGGTTATTATATCCATTATTTTAGATAATAGCTATATTTTTAGACATTTATTAAATTTGTTATTTTAGGGATTTTGATTGAGGTTTTGAAATAGTCCTTGAGAAAAAAATCTAACGAAGCGGAAACTGTGTCAAATAAGCCTTTAGCAGAGCGCGATTTTTATCAGGTTTTGCGCCAGAAGTGGTAAACGGATTTATTTCGGTTTGAAAAATACCGTTAATATCGCCAGTAAGTGAACTGTCTTTCAAATTAAATCTAAAATCAATTTCGCTTTTTCCCGCCTTTGGATTGATGTCGCAAATATCATCTTTGTAAAAACCGTCTGCATCTATATCATCTTCGTCAAAAATTGCAATCTTGATCGGAATTTCACTTGCCGAATCATCTACAAAATGAATCTCAAGCCACGGATCTTCAAATTCGGCAAAATCCTGCAAAACTCTGTCGGTGTAGATTTGCCCGTCAATCGTGATTTTCGGATAAAAATCCGCTTTGCCGCCGGAATCAATTTTTCGTTCCAAAAGCGTCACATCATCGGTTTCTTTAACCAAAGTTGTGCGTAAAAAAAGAGCACGTTTTTTGAGCGAAAAGCGATCGATGAGAGGAAGTTTCGGGGCAGGATTGGAAGTATATAGATTTTGACTGATTTGATTCGGCAAATCACCCTCAGACATTTGTTTGACGAAAATAGAATTCTTACTAGCAATCCATTTCGGCGTAAACGTGTCAAAAAACTTGACCAAACCGCTTTTGTCGCCTTTCCAATGTCCGTCTGCGCCTTTGCCTTTGACCCACATCGAAATATTCCGCACCGCCCGCAAATCATATTCTAAATCTTTGGAATCTGCTTGATTTACTTGAAATTGCTGAACTTTTTGCCAGAATCCGGGGCGGGTTTCGTCTGCCCATTTTCTTAATTGCTCAATTAATTCGTGCGAGGCGCAATAGGCAAAAACGTATGCCTCTGCCCAATTTGGTCTGATTGGCGAATCGTGGTTGATCCCTTGCAGATAATCGCCGTGAATTTTGGCAGCTTGCGGAACTTCTTTTCCATCAAATCCCATTTTACTATCTGCCGGATATTTTCCTGTCAACAGATTTTCAATTGATACACTAGAAAGAAAAGTTGCCGTTTGAAACGCTCCGTCACTAAAACGCGGATGAGTTTCTACCCAGTTTGAATGACTGTAAAAGTCTTGCGTGGCGTGTAAACTAATTCCAATAATCGTCAACATTGCCAGCGAATCATCATTTTTGGCGGCTTTTTGTGTGGCAATCTTGAGATTATTGAGAAACCAGCTCCAATAATTTTCAACTTCTTTGGTCGTAAAAAGATTGTCGAAATGAAGTTTTTCCAAATTGGCACGGTTATTTTTGGAAGTTGTCGGTGTGCTGGAATAATAATCTGTCAGCCAATTTTCGACCTGCACGGTTTTGATTGCCGATTCATTAAACCCGCGTTCATGCAAAACAGAACGGGTTAAATCAAAATGCGGCGCAGTGTCAAAAGCGGAGACGAAACTGTTTAGAATCAGGAAAATAATTGCCTTTGATAGAAGTTTTTGGGGAAACATTTGCGGTGATAGTAACAAAAAAGAGTCCAACTTGTGAACCCTTTTGTGTTATTTATATTTCGTTATTGTGTTTATTCAGCTTTGTTAAAGTTAAAAATATTTTGTGGGGAATCGAAATTTTCATTAATTACATAATTGGTGACATTTTTCTTTTCATTGTCTTTAATTAGAAGATTAACAATTAAGCCTTTAGACTCTAGTCTATTAAAGATATTTCGCACTTTTCTCTTATAGTTTTGATAATCTTTTTCATCTCTAATAAATCCGCCGTGTTTTTTGTGGTAAAGAAAAGTAGAAATTAAACTTGCTGAGACGTTTTTATTTTTACTAAAGTGATTGTGTAAATAAATTGCGTGCAACACTTCCTTGTAATCATTAGAAAGTAAATCGTAGTGATTGTGAAAAAACTTGCCTAATTCTTGGGTAAAATCAGTTTTAGCAAGCGTTCTATCTACTAAATAAATTGGGTGGAAAGCAGGGCTTTCGGGATGCTTATAAATTAGACCGCTATCTTCCAAATCAGCTATTGCTCCAAGATGGTTGTTGTCTTTTGTAAATAAAATTGTGTAACGATTCAATTTATTTAATCTTTCAGATTTGTAAATAAAAGCTAAAACTAATTTTTCTTCCTCTGTTAATTCACGACGACCTAATTTTTGATAAATATACCCAGAAAAACTGTCCACCCAAAGTTTCATTTCATTATCAAAAACCATCCCCTTTGGAATTACTAAACTTATTTCATTGTCATCATTAAAAAGGTAGTAAGGAACATCAATTTCATTGTCAAGACAGGAGTTAATAAGAGAAGACATACCCCTTGTTTTAGCTTCATATTTATCATAGTATTTCAAAATATCTGCTAATCTTGGGTTACTTGGCTTTGATATTGGAATTAATCTTCGTATCCTAATTTTTTCGACTTCATCATAAAAATCTAGAATTTGTTTTTGACGAAATCTACCAGGATTACTGATTGTAATATTAAAATTTGGTTTAATATCAATTGAAACAAAACGGTCAATTTTGTAATCTCGGTGGGCTAATGCATTATTTACTACTTCTCTTACGAGTTTTTCGGGATATTCAGGTAGCCTCGTTCCTCCTTTTTCATAACTAACTCCAATTTGAATATTTTTAAAGACAAAACCAACTGCATTATTCATTAAAGGAATAATATTGTCTCGTAAGTTTTTTTTGTTGTCAGCAACTTCAACTAAAGAATCAACAAAGCAAGAAACGTCAGCTCTATTGCCAATGGTTTCAAAAAGATTATCGCCACAGACCAACATGCCTAAATAAGTTGGTTTTTCATCACGAATAAATTGTTTTCTAATCAGAAAGGATTTAGCATCGTCTAAGTCTTTTTTATAGGTCTCATACATCATATCGCTGTTATAAACAACCAAAAACTGATGTAGTTTATTCTCATTTAGATCAGAAAGTGAGGCATTTTTGACAATCTCAAGTTCACGAGCATCTCTTAATTCTTCGGCTAATTCTTTACGTGCTAGAATTTCTTCCTTTGATATTTTAGGCTTGCTTGTCAGATCACGTTTATAGGCAAATTTCTCTTTATCTTTTTCTAGTTTGTAATAGACAAAATTCTCATCCTCTGGAATTTTTTCAACGTAGATTACACAAACCTCTTTTTCTTTTATACTATCTTTAACTTTTCTAAACTCGTATTTAAAGTAGCTACTTAAATCTAATTTAACATCTTTTTCATCAGTAAAAGATGATTTTAGTTTTGCTTTTAGCCTATCTTCATTATTAGGGTTGAAGCCAGTAAGCTTATATCCAGTCTTGTCTTTATTTTCGTGAATTCCACAAATAATAATGCCGCCATCGGTATTTAAGAAAGCACAAATAGCAATATATAATTTGTTCCAATCATCTCCACCTGATAAGTCTTTTAACTCAATTGATTCAGTTTCGATAGACTCATATTTATTGTTCAACAAACAATCTTCAAGTTTATTCAAAATTTCGTCTATCTTTTTCATTAAAATAACTTTAGCGCAAAATGGTAGCCTTTCAAAATAGAGCTCTTACTCCTCATCCTGTCGTAATTTTTCCAAAACTGATAAATCTTCCAATGTCGTCACATCACCCGCCACGGCATTTCCCGAAGCAATTTCGCGTAGTAATCTTCGCATAATTTTTCCGCTTCTGGTTTTTGGCAACATATCGGTAAAGCGAATATCGTCAGGTTTTGCCAATGAGCCGATTTCGTGGGCGACGTGGGCGCGGAGTTCGGCTTTGAGTTCGTCAGTGCCGGTGCGTCCGCCTTCGGGCGTGACAAATGCCGCAATTGCCTGACCTTTTAAATCATCGGGGCGACCAACAACGGCTGCTTCCGCCACAAATTCGTGTGAAACGAGAGCCGATTCAATTTCAGCAGTTCCGAGTCTGTGACCACTGACGTTAATCACATCGTCAACCCGTCCCATGATCCAAAAATATCCACGTTCATCCCGCCGCGCACCGTCTCCGGCAAAATAACAGCCGGGGATTTCTGACCAATAGGCTTGTTTATAGCGTTCATCATCGCCCCAGAGTGTCCGTAACATTGAGGGAAAAGGATGTTTTATAACCAGATAACCGCCTTCGTTCACACCGACAGATTTTCCTGCTTTGGTGACAACATCCACAATAATTCCGGGCAAAGGTCGGGTGGCTGTGCCGGGAACGGTCGGAGTTGCTCCCGGAAGCGGTGAAATCATTGCTGCACCTGTTTCCGTCTGCCACCAGGTATCTACGATCGGACAGTTTCCTTTGCCGATAATTTCGTGATACCACATCCACGCTTCGGGATTGATTGGCTCGCCAACCGTTCCCAATAATCTTAAAGACGACAAATCGTGTTTCAAAGGATGTTGTTCGCCCCATTTGATAAAGGCGCGAATCGCAGTTGGCGCAGTATAAAAAATCGTCACTTTATGACGGTCAATCAATCGCCAAAAGCGGTCAGGTTCGGGGAAATTCGGCGCACCTTCATACATAAAAACGGTTGCACCATTTGCCAGCGGACCGTAAACAACATAGGTATGTCCGGTTACCCAGCCGATGTCTGCGGTGCACCAATAAACGTCTTCGTCCTTTAGATCGAAAATCATTTTAGCTGTGTAAGCCGCCTGTGTCAGATAACCGCCTGTGGTGTGCAAAATTCCTTTGGGTTTGCCTGTCGTTCCTGAGGTATAAAGAATAAAATGCGGATGTTCGCTGTCGAGCTGTTCGGCTTCGATTTCATCATCGGCAATCTGCATCAATTCGTGCCACCAATGATCGCGCCCGATTTTCATTTTGACCTCGGAATCAGTTCGCTTAAAAACTACAACGTGTTTGACGCAGGGCGTTTGAACTACGGCTTCATCAACGATCGTTTTCAATTTTATTTCCGAACCGCGCCGATAGCCTCCATCTGCTGTGACGATCATTTTACATTCGCCGTCATTGACCCGGTCACGAATTGCATCAGCCGAAAATCCGCCGAAAATTACGGTATGAGTCGCACCGATTCGCGCACAAGCCAACATTGCAATGGCTAATTCGGGAACAAGCGGCATATAGAGTGCAACTCTGTCGCCTTTTTTTACTCCCAATTTTTTCATTACATTTGCAAATTTGCAGACCTGTCGGTAGAGCTGTAAATAGGTCAAAGTGCGAATTTCACCGGGTTCGCCTTCCCAAATAATTGCGGCTTTATTTTTGCGCCAGGTTGTCAGATGCCGGTCTAAACAGTTGTAAGAAATATTCAGTTTTCCACCGACAAACCATTTCGCGTGCGGTTCATTCCACTCTAAACCGGTTTTCCATTTCTTAAACCAATGCAGATCTTCGGCCTGTTTTTCCCAAAAAGCTACCGGATCTTCAGCAGCTTCGGCATAAAGTTTTTCGTATTCTTCAAAAGATTTGATATGCGCCTGGGCAGAAAATTCCGCAGATGGCGGAAAGATTCGGTTTTCGACTTGGGTTGACTCGATAGATGTTGATTCTGACATAATTTTTTAATTTTAGTGCAAGAAATTTTTAACGCAAAGGCGCAAAGACGCAAAGGGAAAGATAATAGGTAAAAACAGAAACAAATTTATCTTAAAATCTTTGCGGCTTTGCGTTAAAGAAGTTACTTTAAGCCGGACCTTCAATATCAGGATTAAGTTCCGGATGTCCTTCAACTTCCGGATGTTCGGGTAAACCATGTTCGCGGCGGTCTTCGAGTTCATCCCAAATTTTGACATTATGAGTTTCAGGAAGCAAAAATGTGCCGACTACAAACGTAATTCCGGCAACAATCATCGGATACCAAATTCCGGCATAAATATTTCCCGTCCACGCACAGGCGAGCAGACCAATTGTCGGTAATAATCCGCCAAACACACCATTTCCAATATGATAAGGCAAAGAAAGCGAAGTATAGCGAACTTTGGCGGGAAAGGCTTCAACCAAATATGCCGCAATCGGCGCGTAAACCATTGTGACCCAGATCAGTTGAATAAAAATCAATAAAATTAGCATCCCAACATTTGGGGATGGGGCGGCGGTGACAGGTATTGCAACTGTTTGACCGTTGGCATCGGTGGAAAAAGTAACAGGCGCAAGTTTCGGTTCTTTGGTAACAGGATCAGGCGTTGATTGAATGGCTTGAACATTATTTCCAGCATAGTGAACCATTCCTTGATAAAGCGGATAATAGGTTAAAACTGCCAACAAACAACCCGCCATCATAATTTTTTTACGACCGATTTTATCCGAAAACCAGCCGAAAAAGATAAATAGCGGAATTGCTAAAATAATTGCAATCGCAATAATATAACTGGCTTGAATCCGCTCAATTTTTAGCACGGTTTGCATATAAAATAGAGCGTAAAATTGTCCCGTATACCAAACTACGCCTTGTCCGGCAGTTGCGCCAAACAGCGAAATTGCAACTCGTTTGAGATTTTCACGATTCGTAAATGCTTCAACCAAAGGTTTTGCCGAAGCCATTCCCGAAGATTTGATATGTTGAAAAATCGGCGATTCTTTCATCCGGAGACGAATGTAAAGCGACATTCCAACTAAGAAAATTGAAAGTAAAAAAGGAATTCTCCAACCGTAAGAACTAAAATCTGCAGGATTCATCGAATTTTGAATTCCGATGATAACGGCTAATGAAATCAATAATCCGAGCGAGGCGGTGATTTGAATAATACTTGTGTAATAACCGCGTTGGTCATCGGGAACATGTTCTGCCACATAAACCGCTGCGCCACCGTATTCTCCGCCAAGTGCCAAACCTTGCAAAATTCGAATGATGATTAATAGAATCGGAGCAAAAATACCAATTGATTCATAAGTCGGCAAAAATCCGATTGAGGCAGTTGCACCGCCCATCAACAAAAGTGTCACTAAAAAAGCATATTTTCTACCGACCAAATCGCCGATTCGTCCAAAAAATAACGCGCCAAACGGACGCACAATGAATCCGACTGCAAAGGTTGAAAGATAAGCAATCAACGCTAAGGTGTCGTTGCCTTTTGGATAAAATAACGGAGAAATTGTAGCGGCTAAACTTCCGAAAATATAAAAGTCATACCATTCAATCACCGTTCCGGCGGATGATGCACCGATAACCTGCCAAATTTTATAATCATGTTTGGCGTGTTCCAATTCTTGTATTGTGGACATTTGTTATTTCCTATTTCAATGATTTAGAAATCCAGTCGAGAAAATCGCTTAACCAAGCATTGAATAAACATCAAAGGTAAAAAACAATGTTATAGCAAAAGACAGTTTTTCGATATTTCTTGAAAAAACACCTTATCAGAAAAGGCGAAATTTTCATACTGAAATTTGGAAAAGTATAATTTTAGATTATATATTTTGACTTAAAAACTTTTTATTTCCGCAACTTTCTAAACTTTTTTAATCTGTGCCGCGCATTTGGGCGGAAAGTGTGCGAATGCTGTGTTTGTCGAGCAAATGACGGAGCGAGCGCACCGGAATTCTTAGTAGATCAGCCGCTTTGGTTTGATTTCCGCTGGTTCGTCTTAATGCTTCGACCACATAGGTTTTTTCTAGATTTTCGATGTGAGCGACAAAATTAATGCCTTCGTCGGGAAATTCAAATTCGGCATTGATTCGGGCCGGATTGTAATTGGAAATATGTTCGGGCAATCTTTCGGGCTGAATTTCTTCGGTTCTTTCGAGTGCGACAGCGCGTTCAATCGTGTGTTCAAGCTCGCGCACATTGCCGTGCCACGCATAGTTTTCCAGCATTTGCGAGGCTTTAGCACTGATAGTTAGATTTTTGCCAGTTTGTCTGCAAAACTTATTGATAAAATGAACGACTAATTCGGCGATGTCTTCTTTACGTTCACGTAAAGGAGGCAAAACGATTGGAATCACCGATATTCTATAAAAAAGATCTTCGCGGAAAGTGCTGTCGCCAACCATTGCTTTCAAATCACGATTAGTTGCGGCAATAACTCTCGAATCAATCAAAAGCTCTTCGTGTCCGCCGACAGGACGAACTCGTCTTTCTTGTAAAACACGGAGCAATTTTACCTGCATTGAGGGCGACATTTCGCCGATTTCGTCCAAGAAAATAGTGCCGTTGTTGGCGGCTTCAAATAAACCTTTGCGGTTGACGTTAGCTCCAGTAAAGGCACCTTTGACATAGCCGAAAAGTTCGGATTCGAGCAAAGTTTCGGTAAAGGCTCCGCAGTTGATTGAAACAAAAGGTTTTTCGGCGCGAGGTGAAAGATCGTGAATTGCACGGGCGACCAATTCCTTTCCGGTTCCGCTTTCGCCCGTAATTAAAATTGTCGATTGGACTTCTGCCACCGTTTCAATCATTTGATAAACCGACTGCATTTTTTGTGAGCGTCCGACGATATTTTTGATACTGCCTTTTTCGCGTTGAGCACGTTTGAAATTACGGTTTTCAACCACTAATTCCTGTTTATCCAAAGTCTTTTTGACAATGATTTTTAATTCTTCAACATCAAAAGGTTTTTGGACAAAATCGTCCGCGCCTAGTTTAAAAGCCTCGCGTGCCGTGTCAACCGTGGCAAAAGCGGTCATCATGATCATTCCAATATCAGGATAGAGCTCGCGGGCTTCACGCAGGAGTGAAATGCCGTCCATATCAGGCATTCTCACATCCGAAATGATTAGATTTGTGACTTCTGTGTCGAGAATCTCAAGGGCTTCGCGCCCATTCATTGCGGTTACAACATTATGTCCGTCTGTTTCAAAAACAAGACTGAGCAGTTGTCTATAACTTTGTTCGTCGTCAACAATTAAAATATTTGCCATTGGAAAGATTGGTTTTCAACTAATTTGGGAAAACTGTAATGAAACGCGGTGAATAGAAATGATTGACAGAAAAATATCTGCATCTTCTATTCTCACAAAAAACAACCTGTTTGTTCAAGAGGAAATTTTGTTTTCCTCGTTCTTAATGGTTAAAAAATTCTCTAAACGTGAAGATTGACCATTATTTTCGATTTTCTCTGCTTCCAGCGCTGGATGCTGTGCTCTCATCTCGGTTGGAAGTTCGATGGTAATGGTCGTTCCTTCACCTTCCAAACTGCGAACATTGATAGTTCCGTTATGATCGCGGATGATTTGATAAACAATGGAAAGTCCAAGTCCTGTTCCGCCTGTGGTGGAATTAGAAAAAGGTTCAAAAAGCTGTTCGACCTGTTCCGGCGACATTCCGCAGCCTGTATCCGAAAAGATAATTTGGACTCGATTAACTGTTGGTTTTTGCACTTTAAGGCTTAACTTTCCGCCGTTTGGCATTGCTTGAACGGAATTTCGCGCCAAATTCCAAAAAATTTGTTTAAGTTGGGTTGGATCAGCCGAAATATTGATCGGTTCTTCGGGTATTTCGCTTTCTAAAATGTGATTTGCTTGAATATCAGGACTGTGTTTGAGCAAAGTCATCGTGTCATTGATCGATTCACGCAAATCAATGTCGGAAAAATTATTCATTCGCGGACGGGCATAGGTCAGAAAATTTGTAATGATCTTATTCAAACGGTCAGATTCGCGCATAATGATTTCCATTAGCTTTGCCTGATTCGATTCCGGCGGAGTATTTGATTGCATTACCTGAATTGCGCCACGCATCGCGCCTAACGGATTGCGGATTTCATGTGCTAAACCTGCAGCTACCCGACCAACTGCTGCCAAACGATCTTTGCGTCGAACACTTTCTTCCATTGAACGAATTTCGGTTAAATCCTGAAAAGTAATGATCAAACCGTCTGTCTGTCCGGATTCGTCAAAAAGCGGCGAAATTCCGAAACCAATATGAACCGCAAAACCATCAGGCGTGAGAATATCAGTTTCAAAACGAAGTGGTTGTTCGCCCATATCAGTCCGCTCAATTGCCGGAACAAACATATTTTCGATATTTCCCAATAAATCAAAAACCGACTTTCCCACCATTTCTTCAGCTCTGTAACCCGTAATTTCTTCGGCGGCAAGGTTAAAAGTATAAATTTCTCCTTTCAGATCTGTAGTAATTAAACCCGATCTGATCGATTGGACGATCCGTTCATGCAAAGCCCGCAAATTTATCAGCGATTTTTCGGCTTCGCGCAATTTATCGCCTCCCGAGGCATGGCGTTCGGAAAGCCGGGCTGAGAGCAATCCGACTACTAAACAGGCAACCGCATGAAAAGAAACGATTTGCACGATTTTTGAGGGGGTTTGGGTTGTTCCGAAAGAACTAATAAAAGAAAAAATTGTTGTCAGTGAAAGGGCTATAAAAAGCGTAACGCAGAAAGCGGCTAGAAAAATCGTTTCACGCGGACGCACGAAAATTCCCGAAATTGCAATCAAAATTGTGTAAAGCGTAATGTAAGGTGAGCTTAGATCTCCGGTTTGCCAAACCAACCAAGTTATCAGAATCGCATCTATTAAAAATTGGATCCTGACCTGCCAATCAAAATTTTTGTTTAATCGAAGGATGAAAAAGTAAACAATTGTTAAGCCGACAAAAATCAAAAAAACCAAAAATAATTTTTGCGGAAACTCCTCGAATGAAAGTTTCAGATGCCCGCTGTTCCAAACCCAACTGGCTATCACCAATAAAAATAGAATCATTAACCGTCCAATGATTAAAAGTTGGAGTTTATTAATTAAACCGTCATTCGATTGGCTAACTTTTTCGTCTAAACTGAACATAATTTAAAATGGAAAGAAAAGCGTCAAGGAAAAGCAGGAGCAGATGTTTAAGTTATTTATTTATCAGAGGTTGCGTTTAAATAAATATTGCCGCAGCAGTGACAACTAACTTAAACTAAGGCCAGTATAGCAGATTTTTTGAAAGTGTAAATAAACTTAAAATGACAAAGCTTTTGGCTGATTCTCAAAAATTGAATTTTTGTCCTTGAAAAGTGAGGTTAAAGCCTTTCGTTTTGAGTTCTTTAATTTTGTTTTTGTTGCCTTGCACCAACGGATTTGAATGATTGAAATGGATAAAATAAACTTTGTTTTTTTCTTTTAACGGCATATCTTTCAATAAATCAACAGTCTCCGAAACAAACGGATGCGGAACTTCGCTCATTGGACGATTTATTTCACCATCTGCGTAAAATGTTCCGTCAATTAAAACATAATCGCTTGATTTGACTACATCTTCCAGCTTTTCCGACCATTTTTGCCATTTATCAATATCGGGAATAAAAACCAGAGATTTGGAATTGACCATTATTTTAAAGCCGACAGTTTCGGAAAATTCGTCACGATGCGGCACCAGAAAAGGTTGAACCGAAATATTTTCACTGATTTTAGTATTTTGTTTATTTTCAAGTCTTTGCAATGAAATGTTTTTGACACTGACGAGTTGTGACCACGGCGCATTTTTTTCGAGCATTTCTTTCATTCGCGGCATTGCATAAACTTTGACATCTTTCGTATTCATTGATTCACGCCCAAGATACATTAGCCCCGTATAATGCCCGATATGGGCGTGCGTCAGGAAAATTCCCGCAATGTTGTTGGAAAAATCAACTGTAAAATTTTTCAAAAGCTGAAATTGTTCTGGCAAATCAGGCGTTGCGTCGAAAATCCAACGTTCCTTTGTTTTTGGATTAACTAACGCAATGGATGAAACAGTTTGGCGCAATTTCAGATTTTTCCAAGCCTCTTTACAAAAAGGTGAATCGCAACCCATCTGGGGAACTCCGGCATCTTGTCCGATTCCTAAAACTACGATGTAAGGATTTTGGGCAAAAAGTGAAGTGCTACAAAGCCAAATTGCGAAAATTATTGATAGGAATTCTTTCATAAATTTGTTTGTTCGCGAATGGACGGGGATAAAACGAATAAAGACTACCTTGAAAAATATTCGTGTAGATTCGGGCAATTCGCGGGCAATTTTCTCATTGCTCAATACTTTCCGCCCAAAAATCTTGTAGTTCAAAATCTTCCGCAGTATAGCCAATGTTTATCGGGCGACAGCAAACTTCGCAATCTTCGATGTAGGTTTGTTCATCAACCGAAACGTCCAAAATCATCGAAATTGTTTGCCAGCAATATGGACAAGTAAAAAAATGTTCGATTTCCATTAAGTATTTCTAATTTTACGCATTCTTCGTCTTTCACGCCTTCAATGTTATTCTATGGCAAATGGAGACGGAAATAAAACTCAGTAAGTTTGCGAAATACGCCTGGATTGTTTTGGCTTATAACCTGATCGTGATTTTATGGGGCGTTTTTCTGCGGGCTTCGCTGTCGGGTGACGGCTGCGGAGAACATTGGATAACCTGCGGCGGAGAATTTATTCCGTCAGCTCCACAGTTAAAAACACAAATCGAATTCTTTCATCGAATTACGAGCAGTTTAGCAGGAATCACGGTCATTATTTTACTGATTTCGGCAATCGTTAAAAGAGTTAAAGAAAAATCTGCGCCAAGCAAATTATTGCTGAAAATGTCCGTCGCTTCGTTAATTTTTATCA
>DAORIL010000046.1:0-18370 GCA_035438525.1 Pyrinomonadaceae bacterium | reverse complement strand
TTTCTTGATCCATTGAATCATATTATTCAACTTTGTAAGATTTCCATCCTCAATTTCATAGTCGCCTGTTTGTTGTGCTGCGAGCAAAAATGATTTAAGTGAATTTTCAAATAACCGTCCTAGCATAAAAAGTCCGATATCAACATCTGCTTCATTCAACTTTGCAATCGCACGTTCAGCTTCAATACCATTCCCCGGATTGATAAGTTTTATATCTGTTACCTTTGGATATATTGCCGAATGATCATTCTTGAGCCGACAGATTTTTACTGTGGTCCCTGCAACCAAAACCTTTTCAATAAATGGCATATTCGAAATACATTGATATGCCGTCTGTTTGTTCAGTCCGAGATCTGAAACCAGTTTAGACCTTAGAAAAGAAAGTTCAACTTCCTTGGCAGGGTCTTGCATCAGTAGATGTTTTACGAACGTCTCAGCCTTCTGATAAATAGTTTCTTTTCTATTTCTTTTTGTTTTAACTTTGTTCAGTTCTGCTTTGTAATTACGGTTTAAGATGGCGATTGTTTTTGCGTTTTTGAGTCGTCTAGATTTTACGATTGGATGGTGTCTTAGAATTGCTCTCGTCTGAAGAATTTGAAGGTTCAGTTTATTTGCCAAAATCTCAACAATTTCAGGGAAGGGCATTTCATTAATGCCACGTTTTTCAAATTCTTGTTCAACAATTGTGGCTATTTCTTGCTTTGTTCCGGCAATTGCAATGCCTTTATTTTGCCAACTTGCCAACTGCCACTTGCCAAATTCTACTTCCACAAATCTGTTATCATTTGAAAGATACATTTTTATAGAATTCCGGCTGACTGGTCTGCGCTCCTTCACATACTCAAAAATCTCTATTTCGGTAGCAGGACGGGCAAATCTAATCAAGGCATCTTCCATTTGTTCCAAAATGGTCTTTGTAGACGAGTTCCAACGTTTTAATCCTCGCCGTCCGCTACTAGCCTCGGAAACAAACCGCTTATCGGTTGACATAATATTAGCAATGTTAAGATTTTCGACTTTTTTCAGTCCAACTGCGGTGAGACGTTGGTTGAATTGCCGAACGAGTTCTTTCACATCAACTGGCTCCCCTGCCTCAACTAAAAGTCTTTCCGCCTGCCCAACCCGTGAACTTATCTTTTCAAACTTTGCTTGATATCTTCCATCCTCAGTCGTTTCTATGGAATCACAAAACCTAAGATATCTTTGCAAATCTTTCATGGAAAGCGATTCTGTTTGCCCCATTGACCGGTTTACCTTTGACAAAAGTTCGATGTCATCCATCGGAGGCATATAATCCGTTGTTAAAAGGGAATTGATTTTCAACAATGACTTTCGCAGCTTCGCCTCGGGAAAAGAATTATCAATTTTCCAGATTACGGGAACACCCTCAGGAAGCTCCTTGATCTGGCTCATTCCGAAAACTTGAAAAAGAAGTCGTAGAACGCTCAAATGTTCTTCAATTGATAACGAAAATGTGGAGGTAAGTTTTTGGATGAGTTCTTGTTCACTGATAAAGTCTGGCTGTTCAGTTGTCACCATCTCGCGAATATTTTGCACAAATTCGACAATTCGCGGATTAATCCGATAGCCTTTTCCCACATAGTCCTCTTCTAAAAGAGTTTGCCGAAGTTCAACAAGACTTTTACTTTCCACTAATCGAACGGCTTCACGAGTGATTTTTCCGAAAGCCTGTCCTAGTTCGTCGAGTGTAAGAACTTTTTTGCCGTTGAGTCCAAATCTATATTGAATTATTGTCCATTTCCTGACATCTTTCTCAGCAAAAGTGAGTATTTCCTCAATTATACTATTGAAATGTCTAAAGATTTTGGCATCGGTCTCAATTGAAACTTTAGCTGGTAATATTACTATTCCTTGCCTTTCACAGAAGTCTGTCCAGTCCGGTTGCCCATCTTCATCGACTGACAAGTGAAAGTTGGTTACTATCTCTTTTACGCTGTCTTTTTGTGCTTTATTAAGCAACGACTGTCTGGTTCGCAGAGTATTGACTAATCCTTCATATGTATTAATCTCTGATCGTTTAAGAGTATTATAAATACGAGTCGATAAGGGAAATCTTTCAATTGGAATATCTCGAATAGTTATGGGAAATCTGAAAAAATCCATATTTACTCCTTAGTTTTTTACCATCTTATTTTAGTCGTTTATATCAATATCTAATAACTTACTAACTTGCTCACAAAACCATTTCCAGCGAGCGTCCATCGCGTCATTATTCCATTCTCTAGCAAATGTTTCCCGATTATAGTCTTCAACAATTTTTTGAGTAATTTTGAATGAAGAAATTTTGCTGTCAGAATTATCGTGAAAGCCAGTGCCATCATAGGCTTTTATCTTTTTCTCAAAGCCATTATTGCTAGCAGCAATGTTCTTCTTACCGCTTAACAATGTCAGATTAGCTCCAGTATTGACACGCTTTTTCATTTCATCGTTGCCGTGAAAAGCGGACCATTCGGCGTTTCTTTCAAAAGCTACGGGTAAAATATGCTCGGTGTGAATATTTCTATCATCCATCCAGTAAAAATTAGGATTATCCTGTTGTTGGTATTCCAACAAAAATAACAAGGGTTTACTCCAGGCATCATAATAAATGCTACCTTTCAGATTTTCGATGGCTCTGGAAATAGTGTTGTTGTCCTGCAATCCTTTCTCTAATTCTTCATTTATTTCGGCAATATTCTTGTTTTCTTTGATTGATTTAATCAGATTAAAAGAAGTTTGTTTGATCTTCGTCAGGGTGTTTCCGGCAATCCAATTGAGGTAATAATATCGCTGAAGAGTTTTGGCAAGCTCTGTGTAATCAGGATAGGAATGATGCAGTGCCGCCAGCAGAATACTGCGCCAATACATTCCCCATCTCAAATACCAAAAGCTATAAATAAGTGGGTCTTCTTTATCGTAAAGTTCATGCTTAAATAAATAAAGAAAATTCTTGAAATCGGCAATAACTTCATTCGGGTCTTTATCTTCAAACAATTTTATCAATTCGTCATAGAGTGACTTTTTAGGATTTTCTCCAAGCAGATAATATTCGTAAACGACAAAGAGTTCATTCAGACTTTCTCCGGTATCAACGGCGATTGTTTCGCATGACTTCCAGTCATCCATAAACTGATCTTCGTTATGTTTCTTAACCTCTGAATCTTCAGCATAGATTTTGTGAATCCGACCAATTAAAAAGCTCTTAATTAGATCGGAGTTCGACAAATCCAACCCGCGATCATTTAATACTTGAAATAATTTGATCGCAAACGGCACCGACTGGCAATCAATACGAATTATCTTTACCTGATTGAAAAGGTAATTGAGTAATTCACCTGCCTCTGTCCTACCAATATCGGTGAGTTTTTCTCTGAAAAAACAAGCTGTATTAATAAACTTGAATTTTGGTTCTTCCTCTTTGCGAAGATCTTTTTTATATGGTCTTTGGTGATTTGCTGTTGATCCTTCATCCAAAACGAGTTTTTTAAAATCGGCTCCATGATTAGGGTGGGTAACCAGACGCAATCTTTCAAAACGATCATTAAATTTAATAGAACTTTTGATTATAGCGGCATCAATGGAGAAAGGATCTTCCTCTAAAAGTTCCTGGTTAATGTCGGGATATAAATCTCTAATAACACAAAGCAAAATCAAAAGTGTGGTTAATCTCTGTTGTCCATCAACAATATCCAAATAGTTTGCGCTGTTTTCGGGTTTGGCAGTGATGATTGATCCCAAAAAATAATTAGGATCGTTTTCCTGTGCTTCGATTAAATCATCCCAGAGTTTATCAAGCTGGTCTTCGCCCCACGAATATGGGCGTTGATATCGCGGAATTTGATATAGCGCGTCAGCATTCCCGAATAACTGTTTAATAGTCAGGCTTGCGGGTTTAAAAATATCTTCCATGATGAGTTCACTCCTTCATTGTTATTAATTGTTTAACTTCAATTAAAAGTTTGTCGAATTGCCGTAATCTACTTTTACTCCTTAGTCTAAATCAACCATTTTTTTTTGAATCGGCAAGATGCAATAGCTTTTCGTTCAATTAGCTTTTATTAAACTAACGATTATTTTGCCAAAGTGCTTGATTATTGCGAACGGCATTCAAAATCTTTGGTAAATCAACTTGAATGAATTCATTCCAGATTTTCTTTATTTTTTCTTCTAAATTCTCTTCTTGCTCTTCCTCAAAATCTTTAGGTCTCAAGAAATTCTTTCGGTAAATAGAATTATATTTTTGGCGCAGGGTTTTCGATTGGGTGCGAAAAATTCCGATGTCATTTCGTGCCATATCAAGTAAGGCTTGGCGGGTTTCTATCGGACCCGGACCGATCCATAAAATGGTTGCTAATTCATTCTGTTTTATATAAATTTCAAATAATAATATCCGACCGGATTTAGTCCAGCCTTGTCCTTTAGATAATGGAGGGACATCCCATTCGCGGGCAGTGAAACGGATCAGCGTTTTTGAAATAGTATCGATTTCTAATAAAGGCTCATTATTAATCAACTCTTCGAGCAAATCTCTCATGAATGCTTGTTGGTCAGGTCGATGTTCAAATATAAGATCGAGTGCATTTTTATGTTTTTTGTATATGCGGCGACAAAGATCTGCTATTTCAGATTCACTCATAATATGCCTCCTGAGCATTTGTGTGTAATGGGTCATTAGTGTTTTGACATCATTTCCAAGTGTTGAGGCTCGTTTTTCTGTGAGCTTTTCAATCACTTTACAAACAGTCGAATAATCTGTTGCGATATAAGAGTCATCAGAAGGAATATCTCCGTCCGGTGTTAGAAATATGCCAATAATATCTAATTGTGGAAAGTGCTGTGTAACCGTTTGATGATAACGCTGGAGCTGATTAGAGTGTTCACTGCTCCCGATTTTGTTTTCAATAATAACGGCAAATTTGTGAACATTATCGATCAATAAAATATCAATATTTTGCCACTCACGGTAAACTTCAATTTCTTCCAGACTCCAAATTGATAGATCAATCAGCGAAACTGGAAATTCCCTGTCACGGGCAGACATCAAAACATTTTGCAGTAGAAGTCGGGCAAATTCGTCGCCTAAACCATGATTTTGGAGAGGATCTAAAAGAAAAGCGAGAAAATCGGAATGCCGCAGTTCATGACGGACTGCTCCTAATGCCTCAAAAACATTAAATTGCCCAAGCAGGCTTTCCAGTTTATCCAGCTCCGGATTATCTAAAACAAAAGCCTCCAAAGCTGTTCGGTCAGATTCAGGAATATTCATATTTATTCAAATACTTTAAAGGCAATGTCACATAAATAGGGCATTTGCCGTAAATCTCTGACTTTTTTACTCCTTCGTAGTTGCCACCTGTTTGACTTCTGCCAGTAGATCGCTGAATTTGCCGTAGTTTACTTTTACGCCGTCGTCTAAATCCAGAGTGATTCTGGAATCGGCAAGGTGGCGCAGTTTTTCGTCAAACTCTGCCAGTTCGATCTGTTTTTTCTTGAGAACTTCGAGTTGTTTTTCGATTTTGTTTCTTTCCGAAGTCGTTGCGGCGGAATCTTTTAAACCGTCGAGCGTTTCAATTTGCGCGGTCAGTTTTGACATCAGCGGCAGAACGTATTCGTGTCGCATTCTGGGCAGAGTCGCTTCGTTATAGCGGTGCAGATAAACCAAACATTCAAATGCTTTTTGTTTGCCCGATGAAAAGAGCCAGTAGATCGGACGTTTTTTGTAGGTTTGCAGATGGTCTTTGAAAAATGAACTTGAGAAATATCGACGAACTGTTTCGATTGGTGTTTCACCTGCTTTTCCTCCAAGTTGTCCAGCTATCCAGTTTAGATTAGTAGAAAGATTTGTTTCACCCCAGACTGTTTTGACAAACTTTTCAAACTGTCGCGCCGCTTCCTGTTCAAACCATTCCATATCGGTCACGGGAACAATGCCGTCATCGTCTGCGGGGAATGTTTGGTAGCGCGATGCGTCAAAGCCTTGCCCGCCGGCATCAGCGTAGATCAGACCCGGTTCATCGAGCGAATATCTGCCCATCAGACAGCCGATAAAATATGACATCAATCGGCGCGTGTCTTTTTCGGCATCGGCGCGGGCTAAAGTGATCTGTTCTAACGGGACTTCGGGTGAGAGTTCGTCCTGCAAACCGTAGGCATCAATAAAGAGGCGGTTGTTTTCGGTTTCGAGTTCCTGCATCCGCGCAATGCGTTGTTCAGTCAATTCGCGCCAATTATTCCACGCTTCTTCGACGGATTTGGTTTCATTCCGCAATCCCAAATCCACCATCCCAAATCGAGTGAAGTCCCACGAGGTTTCAAACGAATCCCAATCGGCGCGGGCAATTGATACACATTCTTCGACAATTTCATCTATTATTCCAGTTGTTTCTGCTTTTAATATAAACGGCACTCTCGACAAGTCTCCAACTTGAAATGTAGAGGTCGGATTTAACATCTTCATATACAAATTAATTAGATTGCTACAAAGCAAACCTAACATTGGTTGTATAAGGTCTTCTTTTATGAATCCCGATGAGCCTTTCACATCAAAGAAAAATCCATTTGAAGTATATCTCGCAGCAAAACTCTTTGTAGTAATATCAGCCCAAGTTAATCCGCTCTTGCACATATACCGCAAATTTTGAATATACCTTGACCAATGCTTGCCTTGATTTCTAACAACAGCATAGTCTTTGACTTCTTTTCCGTCATTTTGAAAGTTAAGAACAAATTCATTATTACCAAACCATTTTCGGTAACTACCGCCTTTATTGTAAGGAAACCATTTATATTCCGAAAAACAAGCGTCTTCAACGCTTTTTGATGAGAAATTTATTTTCTCTTTTTGCACTTCATGCCAAAATTTTAGAAATCGTTCATTATCTCCAGTATTTAAACCAACTGCACAAGTCATAAAGTCACCAACTGATTGACCTTTTGCAAAAGTTTCGCGGACTTTTTCGGAAATCCAGTAAGCAATTGGTCTTCCATCAATCTTTTTGAATTCGTTTTGTTTTGTATTGTTAAAAAGTTCAAGTCCATTTTGTAAAGCTTTGATTTTTTCTTCTTCATTTAGATCAACAAGTCTAGAAAATATCGGTTTGTAATCTCCAAAAAGTTTATTTAGCATTACAAACGCAGTCGTTTGCACAACTTCACCGCTTATTTCAACAAATGCTCTAGTTCCAAGATGTGCCATTGTAACAATCGTTTTCTCATCTAATAGTTTTGCTCGAAACTTTCCAAAAGAAGAAAGAAACATCCAGCTTTGCATCGTCACCATTGCGTTTAATCCGTCTTTTTTGGCAAGTTCAAAACCGCGTTCAATAAACATCGCAAAAAGGTCTGATTTGCTGTCGGGAAAATTCTTGGCGGCAAACTGTTTGAGTTCGACGTTCATTCCTTTCCCGCCCATATACGGCGGATTGGCGATGACGCAATCATATTTTGCCGCCAACATTTTAGCGGCGCGGACAAAAGACTCTAATTGACGGGCGGCGATCTGCTCATAAAAATTAGCACTCGCCAATTTCGCCTCAACCGCCGTTTCCAACCGCTCAACCACCGCGCCAAACCCGTGCGGAATCCGAATCAGCGAACCGAGCGTTTTGCCTTGTTGGAATAATTCGAGCAAATCAATGATGTTTTGTTCTGAAATATCAGAGTTTGACACCCTTGCTGAAGCGCGGGTTTCTGCCTCGTTTGTTTCAATCATCAATGAAGGCTGAGTTTCCATTTCACCAAAAAGATAATTGCTTTGACGAATCGGAACGGGACTGCTCGATTTTTCTTCGCGGCTGAAAAACATCTCGGCAATCTGCGCCGCTTCGAGGTGCGAACTGTCGGGAACAACGGTGATATTTGGGATTTTGGATTTTGGATTGCGGATTTGTCCGTTGCTATTCAGTTTTTCAAAGATTCGGCGGTCATCTTTTCTCGCTTTCATCAGCAATGCAAAACTCGCCATCTGCGCCGCTCGTTCGTCTATGTCCAATCCAAACAGATTATTTTCCAAAATCAACAACGGAATATCCCGCGAACTGTAACCGCGTTCAGTATAGATCGCCTTCAACAGATCGTAAGCCTCAACCAGAATATGTCCCGAACCGCACGCAGGATCAAGAATCTTAATCGCTTCGGGCGATTCGATTTTGGATTTTAGATTTTGGATTTTGGATTCGTTTTCCGTTCCGTGTGTTCCGCGTGTTTCGCGGGCAACTTCTTTCGGCTCGATATAAAATTCCATTTGCGAAGCGAGTTGCGAATGCGGATTTGCTTCAAGCCACAATCTGCCCAAACTGTTTTGGGTCATATATTTGACGATCCAGTTTGGCGTAAATAATTGTGTCGCGGCGGGAATATCTTCGCTCTTGACGGTTTTGCCGATTACTTCGTCTTTTTTCTCAGAAATATAAAATTGATAGAGCCAGCCGATAATCTCGACTTCCGCCCAATCCGCTTCTTCAATTTCGCTGACCATTTTGCGAATCACCGAATCAGTCGTCAGCAGATTATCAGGCAGCAGAATTTCCGTTTCGTCATTGATTCGCTCAAACAAAAACGGCATCGCACGATTGAGTTCGTTGCATTGGGCAATAATCATCATTTTATAAAGCTCGGCATCTCTGTTTCCCGCCAGTTTTAGTTCGATAACCTTAGCTTTATCGAGTCCGGGCAAATCAATATCCGTCGCGTGAGTCAAAATCTCCGGCTCATTCTTTCCCGCTTCACGATTGCTCAAAACCCTAAATCCGTGAGAAAGCAAATTATTGACTTCCATAAACCGCAACGCCGCCAAACGGTTAAACCACGAATATGCAATGCGTTCGATAAACGGCTCAAGCCCTTCCGCTTTGATTTTATCGGCAAGTTTTTGCTGCAAGGCTCCGTAATGACGCGGATAAGGTCTGCCTTCGATGACAGAAACATCTCCTTGCTCAACAGGTTTATCAATAGCTGGTTTAGTTAATCCTAAAAGATCAGCCCGCTGGCGAATCATCTGGATAAAATCACGGCGGGCATTTGGAGCGTAAGATTTGAGTTTTGCTTTGTTCATAATTTTTTTTAAGAGTTACAGAAGTTAGAGAGTTGCAGAGTTTTCAGAGTTTAAGAAATCAAAACCTCACAGACTTTTCAACCACTTTCTGTTAACTCTGCAACTCCTGAAAACTCTGAAAACGCTTGCTACTGAATCCGAATTTTTGCATTTTCTGCCAGATATTTATCAATCTCGGCACGAACACGATTTAGATAATCTTCTGCGTCTTCTGCTGATTCAATATATGGTTTAACAGCAAACTGTGCCGGTTTGATGGTTCGTGTCGGACGGGAAGTTTCAGTTCCGCCACCAACAGGGGCAATCTTCGGACGTTTATTTTCAATCGCTTCGAGTGCGTCCAGAAACAATTCCTCAGCCCGCTCTCCCTCAAAATACGAAATTTTTGGAATACTGTTTTCCTGTTCAATCAGAGGTTTTAATTGCTGAAAAGTCGAAAGAATCAAATATCTGGTGTCGGAATCGGCATTGATCGAATCCAGTTCGCTTTTTAATTGTGTAATCCGCGTTTCTACCGACTGCACAGCTTGTTCGCGTCTTTGCCGTAAAATTTGATCGTTGGTTTGGTCAACCGTCGCAATCAAACTATCAATCTCACGAATCATTCCATAAGGCTCAGAAGCACGAAGAATTTCCTCCATCCGTAAAATTGCGGCATTGGCATCAGGATAAAAATCAAGTTGTGAACGATTGTCTTTATATGAACCATGCAATCTTGAACGCAGCCGTTTCCAGATTTCGATTTGGTTTTTATAAAAATCGTGGAGTTTGTGATAATCTTCGCTTGCTTCAATCCAATCTTCGCGTTTTTCATTAAACTGCCGGAAAAATTCAAACGAGTTGTGATTATTATTTAGCTCGTTAGCAAGTTCTAATGAGTCTTTAATCCGCGAAAAACCCGGAAACTCTCCACTTTCGGCTCTCGTTCGCCAATCACGCAGATTTATCTGCCATTCTTCAACAAGTTTGCGAATAAATTTTGCCAATTCATCTTCTTTTGTTTCGGGGCTGAGTTTTCCGAAAACTTCGTGAGCTAATGCCCGCGCCTTGCTAAGTTCAGCCGCACCTGTAGTTTGACGTTTGACGATTTGAACAAATTTCCAGCGACCGGGTTTTGAAAACGAGTCAATCGCCGCCCTTGGTTCAACCGGAACTGCTTCAATCTTAACGGCAATTTCACCGGCAGCAAAAAGTTTGGAAACGAGTAGTGCTGTGTCCGCATCGCGCCAGCCAAACGGCTGCTTTTCAAACTGCTGGGTAATTTCTTCCAAAGTAATCCGAAGATTATTGTTAGCCCGTAAATTTATGTAACTGCGAATTTCGTCAAGCGCATGTGCGTTCGGTTGTCCGGCATCAAGGTTCAAAGTCTGCTGACCGACATCATCAGCGAGTAAAACAGATTTAATGTCTTCAAATGGATCATTCGCCGGAGCATTTAAGTATTTGAGCTTTGTAAAAAGGTTTGTAACTAAATAATTCTGTGCTTCGCTGATGGTAATTTTTCTTTCTGCAGAGAGTTTTTGTCCGGCGGCATAAATATCACCTTCATCAAGGAGTTTTTTCAAAATCTCGTTAATTCTCTGACTCCGCTGTTGATTGACAATCGCTTTGTCCTGCAAAATCCTTCGCGTAGTTTCCGGTGCAGAAGAGTCAGATTTTTGCTGAATATAACGCCTCGTCTGCAAAAACTCGCGTAGTTCTCCGCTTAAAAGTTTATTATCTCCGAGCCTGATCAAAATACGACCATCGCTGGAAAGAATACATCTTTGTTCAGTAAATAAATCGAATTCATCATTGAGCGGAGTAATCAACTCCAAATTCAAATTCTGCTCAGAATTTACGCCCTGAAAAGCTCTGCCGTCAGCTAAACGATTAAAGGAGAAATCTTTTTTATTGACCGGATAACGGAATTTAGGGGTATCGGAAAGTATCTCATTAAATAAAAACTCCGATAATTGGCGAAAAGTTTCGTCTGCCGAAACGTCAACAGATTTAATCTCGCGTCCAATGTCACGCTCTTCGTTGGTCAAAAAGTAAAATAAATCACCGTTGCGGCTGATGAGAGTTTGTTTTTCAAGTCTGGTCAAACTTTCCTCAATTTGTTTTTTCAAAGCCAGCCGATCATCATCAACCTGTTCTATACAGAGCGTCACCAGATTTTCAACATTCGGTTTGATGATGTCCACATAACGGATTAAGAACAGGACTCGTAAAACTTCTGTATCAAAATCCTCTAATCCTTCATTCTCCGCCGCTTGATTAATTGTTTTGGCAACCGATGTATCAAGGAAACTTTCCACTGAAGGATAAAATGAGTAAAAAGGCACGAGCTTGCCGATATTCTCACCGGCGATTGATTTCGCCCCCATTTGAAAAGCATCGAGCATCGAGCGTTCTCCACGAGCCAGATGAAGTCCGGTTGCACCTGCTTTTCTGATCGACTCAAAAACTGATTGAACTATCTGATAATGGTAAGGGGCAAAAGGATAATTTCGGGTAAAATCTTCCGACGTTTTGAAATTTTTGAGCGTTGCACCACCCGAAAAACTCAGTTGATTTTTCAAAACATCACCTTTTTCTTTGAACAAGTTATCTAGATTAGCTTCTGCCTCTTTGGTTTTCTCCAAAAGCCGCGCCTGAATAACTTCGTCCGTATTTGAAGACGAGAGAGAAAGACGAGTCGGAAAACGTCCTTGAATTTTGGAAAAATCGTTGGATTTTGCTCCGACGACATTTCCTAAAACCGAATCCATATCTTCCTGCGAAGTAACCACAACCCAGGCTTTACCTTCGCAAATTGTGCCGAGATTTTCGACGATAGTTTGCAGATTGAGCATTAAATGTGTGTCAGTTCCGATAAACTGTCCGACTTCATCAGCAACAAAGATAATTCGATGATCTTTGCTTTTGCGGTCAAGATATTCTTTAACCCGGCGGGCAAATTTTTCGACGCTCAAGTTGTAATTCTTTTCTGCATCGTCAATCAGCTTCTGCGCCGCTTCTGCACTCATCCCGGTAGATTCGGAAAGAGCCTGAATTGTTTCATCCCGTCGCAATCCGTAAATATCTCTTTCTTCCTGCCAGGTGCTGTCAGTAATTGCTGCAAAAGCATTTTTGAAAGATTCATATTTACCATCAGATTCAAGCTGTCGCTCAACATCCGCCAAATAAGGATATTCGACGCAATAATCTTGCAGTTCGTTCAAAACACGCATAAAAACGCGTAAAATTGCGTCCCGCCCACTTGCATCTTCGGCTTTGCTGTCAATATTAAATAAAAGGACATCCGCCGGAGTTTCTACTGCTCGCTTAATTTCGTTGAAAAATAATTGATCAGTAATTTTTTTCTCAAAAAAATCTATCGGATATTTGGTTTCCCCCGTTGCCGGATTCGTAACAAGGTTATTTTGCAGAAGATGCGAGATAATTTTAATAAAATGCGATTTTCCCGAACCAAAAAAGCCAGAGACCCAAACCCCAATTTTATTACGAATATCACTATTTTGCCGGTTATCAACGGCTTCAAGATATGTTCCAAAAAACTTGGAAAAATGCTTTTTCAGTTCTGCGGTTAGAACATACTCATCAAGTTCCTGCCAAATCGAGGATTCAGCCGTATCATTAACTTTAATAACTCCGTTTATTGGGCGAAAGATATCTTTGTGGAAAATGTTTTTAATTTGCATACAACTTATAAATGACGCTTTAAGCGACTAATCGGAAAGCACGATAATAATTTTCGTCTTTTAATTCACCAAACAAACTTAAGGTTTGTCCGCTATATTTGCCGGGATAAAAAACGACAAGAGGCGTATCTTGCATTAAGGGATGCAGACAATTAATAAGGCGGTGAGTTCTAAGTAGAGGATAAACGTTTCCGATTCCGGTCATAATCACTAGATCATGAGCTTCAGGACGAGCAGCAGCAATAAATTCGGGTGAAATACGTTTCTCCTCATCCAATGATCCTTTAACCAGACGTAGAACTTCCGCATCCCCTTTCTTGACCTGTGCATCTTTGGCAGGTTCTAAAATCTTTCGCTTTTTAAAGTATTCAACAACTAACTCAAATAAATTAACCACCGAAATTTTGCGCGGAATTTCCGGTAAAATCTTTTCAAGATGGTTACGAACAACAAGTTCTTGTTCAGGTGGATAATCAAAAATATAAAAACCGATTTCGTTACCAAGACCTACATTGCTATGTAGTTCGTGCGAATCAAGCCGATTTTTTATTTTATTCAAACGTTCATAAAAATTATCTTTCATATGAAAATATCCATACATTCTAAAACGTAATCTTCATTGTTTTTAATTAGATATGTTTTTATTTCCGGCAATAATAAAACCGGAGTTATAACAGGATTGGTGGCACTTTCAAGATAACCTGCTTCAACCAAACATTTCTTAACAACCTGTCCCAGTTTATAGCGCGTCGTTACTTTCCAAAGAGAAACTGTTTCGTCTAATTGCTCACACTCGAGTAAAAAGTTTTCCCAGTCATTCGGCTTGAGTATTGTTTCAAAAACTCTCCATTTTTCTTTTACAACACGGAGCAGATAATCTCCGATTAATTTATTATGTTTAATTGCCGCAATTAATAATGCTTGCATTTGAGCCTGGCGGGAACCATTAGCAACTATTCTTAATAACTCTTCATTAACTATATTAAATCTCTTTGTTACTAAATTTGCCTTCCTCAAGGCTGTTCCCGGACTACGTTTTTGTAGATTATTTTCAACCATTAACAATCGCTTAAATTCATCTTGAGATACTCCATCAAGAATTAATTTGGCAATAGTTCGACTTTCATTTGGCAATAGTGCTCCAGCGACAATTTCGGCATTGTATCTTGATTGCATTTTAATAGTCTGCGATTAATTCAACTTATCATTAACTCTTAGCCGAATTAACCTGAACAACTTCAATAATCTCCTTTTCATCAGAAGCTAATAAATCAGATAAATCTATCGTTTGTTCATCTAATTCCGCTTCGTAATTTATCATACTTGCCGGAAGACTTTTTTGCGATTTGACACCGAGTTCTTTTAGCTTTTCCGCCTGCCTGATCAAATTACCTCTGCCCTGTTTTAATTGTCCGAGAGCTTTGTTATAAGCATCTTGCGTTTTAACAATATGGCTTCCAACATCCTCCATACTATTCAAAAAGCCGACGAACTTGTCATAAAGTTTTTCGCCCTGCTGGGCAATTTCTAAGGCATTTTTGCTTTGATTATCGCGTTTCCACAAATCCGAAACCAGTTTTACCGCTGCCATTAAATTGGTTGGACTAATAAGCAGAATCTTTTTGGCGTAAGCACGAGCCCAAAGTTGTGAATCGTTTTGAATCGCTGTCAGATATGCTGGTTCGATTGAAACAAAAAGCATCACAAAATCGGGAGATTCATCCATTTCATCGTATTTTTTACGGCTTAGTTGATCAATATGTGTGGTCAAAGCCTGAATGTGGTCTTTCAGATGACGAGCACGATCTTCTTCGGTTTCAGAAGCACAGTAACGATTATAGGCATTGAGGGTTACTTTGGAATCAATAATCAGTTTGCGATTGTCCGGGAGATGCACAACGACATCCAAAAATTGCTGATCGCCGTCTTCATTTTTAATCGAATGCTGAACATCATACTCACGACCACGGACCAAACCATTTATTTCCAAAATCCGTTCAAGAATCATTTCGCCCCAAATTCCTTGCGTTTTAACCTGACCCTTGAGCGCAACAGCAAGATTGTTTGCTTCACTGCTGACCTTATCAGTTTGCTCGATTAAATTTTTAACTTCATTTTGGAGCGAAAATCTTTCTTTCGATTCTTTGTCGTAGGTTTCTTCGACCTTTGCTTTGAATGAATCAATATCGTTTTTTAATGGCAGTAAAATATTTTCGATATTCTCACGGTTTGATGCAGTAAATTTCTCGCTTTTAGCTTCGAGTAAACGATTAGCAATACTCTCAAATTCGAGATGCGACTTTTGCCTAATGTCTTCTATTTCCCCTTTCTGTGTGGCAAGTTTTTCTTCGGTTGCTAAAAGAGTAGCTGCCAATTTTGCATTTTCACCAACCAATTTTGTTAACTGGATAGACAATTCATGATTTTCAATTTCCTTTGAATTACTAATTTGACGTTGATTAGCTAAACTATTTTCTAAAGCCTGGAAATTCGCCAAAATTTGAGCATGCTGTTGTCCCAAAGTAACTAATTCATTGCTTTGTAGTTCTGCTTTTTCTGTTAGTTTAGAGTTTTCTCTTGAAACGGTTTGGAGTCTTTCATTACAGATGCTTAAATCAGTTGATTTTTGATTTAATTGTTGAGTTATTTCTGCAATGTTAATAATTTTTTGATTGTTAGCTCGGATTTGCTCATCAATAGATTTTTCAGCATTACTAAGTTCAGTTTGCAACCGCATCTGCTCTGTTTCAAATTCACGCCTTAGTTTTTCATCAGAATTAGAACGTGGTTTACCTAAGTTAAGTAAAAATACGATCAATCCCCCGCTAATAAGACCAACTACAATCCCAACTAACAAAAACAAAAATTCCATGAATATATCCTCCGTAAATGAAATAGGTATGGTTATGAGAAACCGGAAAGAAATTTATTTATTTTTTGCTTTGAAAATTGAAAAATATTTAGGAGAAACTAAAGTCCCATTTGAAAATTATTACTTCAACATACTCTTTTAAGATTATTTCCTAATTTATTTTTTAATTTGGTTATCAATATACAAGATAGTTGACAAAATACCAATTAAAAAATATTTATCTTAATATTTCTATTAGACTCTTAGCTTTGCGATTTATTAATAATAACGAAATTATTATCAATAAAATTAGGATTTGGGCAATATTACTAAATTTCTTAATAGTTAGAGTTTTTACAATCAATACTTTTGGTATAGCAAAAAAGCATTTTTGTTACAAATGTCATTCAGAAAAGTTTTGTCTAGTGTGTTTCAGTTATGATAAATTGTTTCTGAGGTGGCAAAATGAATTTAGAACTAGGCGGAAACCTTGAACTAGTTGATGTGGATGTTAAAAGTTCAGCTATTGAAGGAAGAAAACTTTTTCTTTCATTGATTAGCGAAATGAAACCAGAAGTAAACATTGACCTAATGAGACTTTTTAATCTTGAATCTATTCCAAATAATGCTGAGTTCAAGCCTAATCCAACTGATTTCTCTGCAAAATTATTTTTGTTACATACAAAATTTCATCATCTTTATGATATTGATTTAACTGAGCTTGGGTATGAACAAAATGTTCGCCGAACTCCAATTTTAGCCTACTTCGATTTTATCTTTAGAAATCAAAATGAACTTGAAAAACTTATTGAAGAGAGTAAATCTGAATTTACCGATGTCCCCCTTGGGTTAATGAATGATCTAGTTATGGATTCTGCAATAAGCAAGTTGATAGTAAATTGGAAAACTCTTAAATCAAGAAATGATTCACAGTGGCTTTGCGATGAATTAACTCAATGGGCAGATACATGGAACTTAGCGGATGATTGGTGTTTAGATTTCGCCATCGATTGTCTAAAAAGATTTAAAATTGATCTGATCGATAAGTTAAGGTTACCGGAAGATTTTGCAAAATATCTTTTAAAAAACGATTTATTTAATTACGAAATAGACGACTTACAAAAATATTGGAATAGAGGAAAAGCCTGGAATTATTCATTATATCAACTAGATGCTGAAAGAGACCGTGATTATTTTTTTATTGCCAATGTGCCTGATTACCCTACTTTTCATTACGTTTGGAAAATAAAAACTGACAAAGGACTCCAAACGTGTATAGAAATTGAGGCAATTTATAATCCTCTTGTGACACAACCTGAGAAATTTCACGAAGATATTGAAAAAGAATTTTGGGCAAAATTCTTTAATTACTTCTCATATTTTCCATTTACTTTTGTAGGTAATCCTGATTTATTAAAAACCGAAATAAGAAAATTCCAGGCGAAGCTAAAATCTCACATAAAAAAAGCAAGAAAAGTAATAACTCCATTTTCAATTAATACAAAAACTAAAAGAAGTGGGGATCAACATTTCAAATGGCTTGTTGAATATCAGGTCTTAAATAAAAGTTATAACCAATTAGCAAAAGAAAAAGAATTGGATAGAAGCACAATTACAGAGGGGGTTAAAGGAGTTGCCGATTTAATTGGACTTCATAATTTAAGGAAATACTTACCCAACATAATTAGGGAAAATGGCGAAACTGATTAAGAAATTAATAAGATTTTGAAAGCTCCTACTGTGGGATAGGTTTTGGGACTTTACCGATGTCCCACTGTGGGATAGCGGTATAAAAATAATTTTCTAGCCCCCTTACGTTGGTTTATTCTTATAAGTTTTAATAGATGATGTTCAGCAAGGCTGACATCATTTTTTTTTATTTTAAGGGGATTAAGTTATGTCACTAAAACTTTTAAGCGCAGAACAAGTTTCTGAAATATTAGGCGTATCTGTTCAGCGGGTCTGGCAATTAACCAGAGAAAATCAAATTCCATTTATTCGGATCGGGGAAAGACAATTTCGATATAGCGAATCAGCATTAATTAGTTGGTTGGAAAAAGGTGGAACTAAAGAACAAGCGGAAAAAAGCAATGAAGGCAAATGAGATTCTGCCCAGACTAGAAAATGTGAAAAAAGGGGCAAGTGGTTGGAATGCCCTTTGCCCTTCGCACAATGACAAAACTCGAAGCCTTTCAATAACAGAAAAGGGTGGAAAGGTTTTAATGAAATGTTTTGCAGGGTGTGATGTTCAGACAATTGTTTCGTATTTGGGATTAACTATGAACGATTTGTTTGCCGAAAAATTAAGCGGATTTCAGCCAAAAAGTGAACCAAAGAAGCGAATAAAAGAAATCTACGATTACACGGATGAACACGGAAAACTTTTATTTCAGTCTGTCCGATATGAGCCGAAAGGATTTTCACAACGGCGACCAAATGGTAAAGGGGACTATATTTGGAATTTGCAAGATATAAAGCTAGTTCTTTACCGATTGCCCGAAATTCTTTCGGCTGAAATGGTCTTTCTTGTTGAAGGCGAAAAAGACGTTGAAATCCTTCGCACACAGGGTTTTGTAGCAACCTGTAATCCGCAAGGTGCTTTGAAATGGCGAGATGAATATAACGATTATCTGAAAAATAAAACTATTGTAATTTTGCCCGACAATGATGAACCCGGACGCAAACACGCTTTGCAAGTGGCAACTTCTCTTTACGGAATTGCCAAAGAAATAATCATTCTTGAATTGCCCAACTTAAAACCAAAGGGAGATGTTTCAGACT
>DAORIL010000045.1:0-18405 GCA_035438525.1 Pyrinomonadaceae bacterium | reverse complement strand
CGTCGCGAAACTGTTTCGATGATCTTTTCTTCAGCACCAAACTGCAAAAGTGCTTTTCGTAATTCGTAAATATTGACCGAGAGATTATTTTCTTCAACAAATGTGTCTTGCCAGACTCTTTCCATCAAATCCTGTTTTTTGACGATTTTCCCGGCGTTTTCTACCAAGACAATGAGTGTTAAAACAGCTTTTGGTTTAAGTGTGACAACTTTCTCGAGGTGATATAAAACCTCTTCGTGAGAATCAAGACGAAAGTCGCCAAATTTATATAAATGCTTATTTTCGTCACACATAAGGATTTGCTCAGAAATCACTCATAAAAAAAACATGATTTGCTAAAGATTTTTTTCAATCAAAATACTAATCTTACGATACAAATAATCTCTCTCCGGCGAAGTCTTTTTATTCGAGGAATCTATATTACGTTAAATCCAATTTGTATCAAACCTAAATTTTCAGAAAAAATCGGTCAAGATAACCTTTTGATCCAAAATCCGTTTGTTTATTGCCAGTAGGGATAGAGAATTTTGCAATGGCTGAAAAGAAAAGGATATGAAAAAGAAAGTAGAAATAATGGCGGTGATATTGATGTGCTTTTTTGTGCAGACCCAAAGTAGTTTTGCTCAAACGAATAATTCACAAGAATTTCGAAAAATCAGTGAAATGATTGCCAGTTATCAAAAACTGAACGGACTTTACACCGATACCTTCAAACTCAAAGTTCCGAAGCCCGAAGAATATGACAAGGTCGAAACGACAATTCTTGGAGCAATTACTTTTCCAAATAAGGTGAAAGTTACCTATTTAGCTAAAAAAAGAGGGATAAGTAAACTCAGAAAAGATGCGGTCAATAAATGGTGGCAGGATTTTGGAGAAAATTCCTTTAAGGGAGTTTATTACCAACACGAAATACTGGTTAAAGAGGGCAATATTACTTACTGGATAATGTCGGACGACTATCTGGTCGTTAGATACTTTGAAGAAGCAATCAAGAAGAATGAAGAAGTTATGTTGAGATTGCGGATTTTAGGTTATCAACGCAAAGGAAACAAGTTTGATTTCTTTCTGATGGCGGAAAGCGGTAAAGGAATTTAAGATGAATAAATACAAAATTTTAATTGCAATTTTATTTTGCTTTGTAGCTCAGGCGGAAGCCGGTTATCGAAAGGCACTTGAACTCAATCCGAAAGATGAAAGTGCCAGAACAAAATTAGACAGTCTGATGGCACAAGCCGTTAAAAATCCCGTTTCTCCTCCCTGTCCGACAATTAAAATCACGAGTGATGATTCTATCGAAGCGAAAACACCAATTTTTATTTCTGTAAAAGTCAGCGATGGCGATCCGGAGGTGACACCAACTTTTAACTGGACAATTTCCGCCGGAAAAATAGCCGTCGGGCAGGGAACGTCCGAAATTATCGTCGAAACAAACGATCTTGCCGCCCCCAATTCTGTGACCGCACGGGTTGATGTGGGAGGTTATGATCCAAGTTGTTCGGCTTCAAAGAGTAAAACCATTTCGATCAGTGATAAAACAGAGGTTTCCGAAAAAAGTGATTCTTCATCGGATAAATCAACTTCTAACCTGACGACAGCCGAACTTCTGGAACGGGCTAAAGCGTCAATTGAGAAGCGTGAATATGATGCGGCAATCAGCGAATTAACTTCTGTCATAAACTCTCAACCGAAAAATGATGAGGCTTATGCACAACGGGCGAGAGCCTATTTTTTGAAAACGAATAACTTTGATTTGGCATTTGCTGATGCGGAAAGTGCGTTGAAAATAAACTCAAAAAATGTAGAAGCCTTAAATGTTCGCGGGTTGGTCAAAGTTGAACGAAAGGAAATTGATTCAGCCCTCGCCGATTTTACGAGTGCCATCAACATTAAGCCTGATTATTTTAAACCTTATCTGAATCGTGCCAAAATTTTCATTGAAAAAAATGAATTTGAAAAAGCCGTCGCCGATTATAATGAGGTCATCAAATTCAATAAGAATGACAGCTATCTTTTATTTCTGCGCGGTTCCGTTTATCTTTATTCGATTAAAAATTATGATTTGGCGATAAAGGATTACACCGAAGCTGTCAAATTGAATCCGAATTCAAATTCTTCTTATTTTTCGCGCGGACAAGCCTTTTCAAAAAAATCAAATTTTAATGAAGCTATTGCCGATTTTAATAAAGCGATTGAAATTGATCCGAAAGATGAATTCAGCTATTACTTTCGGGGAAATGCTTACAACTCCCTCAATAAAACCGAACAGGCAACTGCCGATTATAAAAAAGCCGCCGAGCTTAATCCAAAATATGCACCGTTTACTCTCGCGCTTGCCGAGATAACTAAAAAAGATTCAGATCAAGCCGGACAAAACACTAACAGCGGCGGCACGTCATCAGAATCGAGAAAGAAATTCTTAAATCTGACAGCGGAATTTAATGCGCTCAGGAAAATTTACGACCAAAAGTTCGACTTATATTCTCCGATTGCAGATAAAGAATACGCGAGATTTAATCGGAATATTGATCCAGCCTATAAGAAAACTGCCGAAGATAAATCCATCAGAACATCTTACTGTAAATCCTTGCTTGAACTTGATTCGGCTATTACTAATCTTCAAAAAATTGCTGTTGCGCTGAATGAAATGGACAAAAACGGAGAAGTGGCAAAGGCTGTTTCCACCCAGGAATTGGCGGCGATAAGAGATGCCCTTCATAAATGGGAGATGCAGGAATTATATCGTCCTACTTCAATAATAGTCGGCGATTGCCGGGCAAATCCTACTAATGAGGAAGTCACACTTGATGACTTGGTGGAAGCCAACAAGATCGAAACACGCAATCGAATTATCGAAATTCTAAAAACTCTTGGTAATCTGTCCGGTTATTTGATGGCAGGGAAAAATTTCAGCAGCCTGAAGACCTCATCAACGCAAACCGAAATTTGTCAGGTTACCTCAGAATTTAAAAAAGAATCTGACAAGATCAACCCGTTGCTTGAGGAATTCTTCAAGCTTTATATTCCAGAGCCTGATCCAACTTGGGGAGGTCCAGGAGAAGATGAGCGCACAGTTAAATTCGACAATCCCGAAATTACCAAACAGGCAGAAAAAATACTGGAAATCCGCACCAAATTATTTCTGCCGGGAAAAGATCAGATTAAAAACATTCGCAACAAATACGGCTGTCAATAGATTGAGGAAAAACATTGAATGAAAAGAAATATTATAAATTTCACTGTTGTATTGATTTGTTTGCTTATCCAGGTTCAAATAAGTTTCGCACAAAAGTCCGCTCCCGTTGAACTGGGTTTGCTGAATGATAAAGCCAAAACTCTCGCCAAGCCGAGTGACCCTTTTGATGTTTCATATGGCTTTTTGAGCGGTGAGGTGAGAGTAAATGTCTTGGTTGATGAGAAAGGAAATGTCATCAAAGCCGATGCCGTTTCGGGCGACGAAAAGTTGCGTTTTGAAGCAGTTGAAGCAGCAAAAGGAAGCAAATTTACACCTTATCTGATGAAAGGTAAAGCCGTCAAAGTAAAAGGTTTTTTGACCTTTCAATTCGGCGAATCAAATGGGGCATTTCTTAAAAAATCTATCGAAAACAATCTTAGCGATGAAAAGAAAAAAGATGAGGCTCGAAAATTATATAACAAAGGCGATTACGAGGGAGCGATCAAGCTCTTAAATGATTTAGTTGATTCCGCTTTTTTAAATACTTCGGAAAGAGAACTGCGGGCACTTTGTTTTTACAAATTGAATGATTACAAAAATGCTCTCAAGGATGTTGAAGTTACGATAAAACTGAGGCAGGAAGGAACTCCGGCGACGGTTTTCAATTTGCAGGGCGATATTTACGTTCAATTAACTGACTACACAAAAGCTGTTGAAAGTTATACGAAAGTAATCGAAATCGATCCCAAAAACATAGAAGCCTACGGTAATCGCGGCTATGCCTACTCAAAACTTTCCAAAAAGGCGGAATCAATCGCAGATTTTAAAAAAGTTATCGAGATTGATCCAAAGGACAAATACGCACTATATAATCTCGATGCACTCTCCAATAATCGAAAAGTGTTGAGCAGAGAAGAGTATAAAAAACTGAAACAAATTTATTATGTCTGAGCAAAATCGTTTGGAAAGGCTATGAGTTTTATAACGTTGGCTTTGTCTGCTGGTTCAAATGGATCAGCCAGCGACAAACTGAGGATTCAATGAAAATAACTTTAATTTTATTAGTTTGTCTGTTTGTTCAGGTTGGAACGGATTTGGCACAAACCAATGATGAACTTTTAACCCGTGCCAAAGTAGCGATTGAAAAACGCGAATATGATTCGGCGATTACTGATTTAACGGCTGTTATAAATTCCCAACCAAAAAATGACGAAGCATACGCACAAAGGGCAAGAGCTTATTTTTTGAAAACGAATTATGACGATGCGGCATTTGCGGATGCGGAAAAATCGTTGAAAATAAACTCAAAAAATGTTGATGCGCTGAATATTCGCGGAAAGGTGAAAGTCAATCGCAAACAGATTGATTCTGCGTTGGATGATTTTAATAAAGCGGTAAAAATCAACCCGAATTTCGTTAAACCTTTTTTGAATCGGGCGGAAGTTATGATCGGTAAAAATGAATTTGATAAAGCCATCGCCGATTATACGCTTGTTTTGCAAATTGATTCGAAAAATATTGCGGCAATTCAAGGTCGTGCGTTGGTTTATCTTAACAAAAGGAAGGATTATGCCAATGCCCTTGCCGATTTTAATAAACTGACTGAACTCTCCCCGACTGTTGCCAGCTATTACACCTATCGAGGGAGAAGTTATCAACTTTTGAATGATCCCGAACACGCTTTAGCTGATTTTAATAAGTCTATCGAACTCAATCCAAAATATTATCTTTCATACTTTTACAGGGGGAATTTGTATTATGTTAAAACTAATTACGATGCCGCTTTAAGCGATTATTTCAAAGCACTTGAACTTGAACCAAAAGACTTTGGTGCAAATTACAATCTTGGATTAGTTTATCAAGCGCAGAAAAAATATGATGCTGCAATCGCTGAATTGAACAAAATTCCTTCAGACAATTCTGTTTATTCGCTGGCAAAAACACAAATTGATGAAATTAACCAAATTATTGCAAATGAGAAATTTGCGGCAACTTTGAATATGGCCTCAGAACCGTTCAAAGCGTTGTTTGATCCGCACGGCGATAGTTCAAGTGAACGGGTTCGCATCAAGGCGTTGACGCCGTTTGATGATCCGAACAAAACTTACACCTATATTGGCAGTTATTCATTCATTCAGCCGGTGGGACGAATGATCACCGGGCAGTTAGCTTTGAGCCTGAGCGGTGGGGAAACAGGGGGACATCGTTTTCTTGATAATGATGAGAATTTTTTCTTGCAAAAAGTTGACGAGATTAATTACAGCGATACAAAAATTCAATTTAAAATAAAAGAGCCGCGTAATCATCATTATACAGTGGATGTTGCCTATCAAAAGCCGAAAGAGGGATCTGAAATTGACCTTCATACGCTGGATACTAAATATTTGCGTTACGATAATCGTTGGGATTTGACCAATAAAATTTTGTTTTTCTTCGGTAATTCAATCTGTTTCAATATTTTCATTCCTGATGTCAGTGACGAAAACAATCAGCCCCTCACCCAAAACAAAGATTTTATAAATTTTTATCCTACATGGGGCGGTTTTGAATTTCGGGTAATGGGGTTTGCCAATTATGATGACGGAAAGAAAGCCTTTGAAGCGATTCTGGCGAGTCTCAGAAAAAATCTGGATGCTTCCAAATTTTTAATCAGAGACCAACGACAGGAAAACGGCGGGATGAGAAACATTCGTATTGAATCGAAAATTATCAAAGTCGGTGTGCCGAATGTCAACATTGAGTTAAAAGCAGTAGACGGAAAGGTTTGGCTGGAGCTAAAAAGCTCTTAAATCAAAAGACAGCAATATTCCGTCATCAAACAATTGCAGAAATTCTGCAGGTTGATTAATCTAAAAACGCGAAGTTTTCTAATAAATTTCGCGTTATTTTTATGCCTGCTCCAAGTATTCACGGTTTTGCGGAAAAAGTCGCACTAATTATTAATGGCTCAGAAGGCGTTGGACGCGCTGTTGCGATGCAGTTAGCTTTGCAGGGATGCTTTGTAATCTGTTCATACGAAAAGAGTTCGGATGTTAATAAATCCGCTCTGAATGAGTTGCAGTCACTCGGAACTTTAGCCAGTTCTTTTGAATTTACGGATGCAAAAACGCTTATTGACGAAGTTGATAATTTATTTGGTCGTTTAGATTTATTGGTCAATTGTTTGAAATATGATGAGGATTCGGCATTTCAAATTGATATAATTACTAAAGAAAGTTTGCGCTTGATGCAACTGCGTCCCAAAGGCTTGATTGTCAATGTCATTTCAGAAAAACAAGCAGTTCATTTTGTTGATAATTTACCACAACATTTTCGCCAAAATTGTGTGGTAACTAAAACAAAACAGGAGGTTATCGAACACCAACTTTTTGTGACAAATAATAATGATGATATTGCACGAGTCATTTTATTTTTTCTGTCAAATGAGTCAAAAGCATTAAATAGGCAAGTTTTATATTGTGATTAACGAATTTGTAAAAATCGTGTTAAAATTTTAGACGAAATGAAATCAGATACCTTAATTATTAGGATTGCATTTGCTCTATTGTTAGGAATAGTAGGGTATTTGCTGAATCCATTAGCAAAAACTCCTTTCCTAAATGGAAGCGATGGTTTGCGTCCAATCTTGTCAGCCTTGCTCGGAATAATATTCGCAATTGCAATTATTTTCTTTGAAATCCGGGTCAGACAATCAACTTTAAAGACATTAATTGGTGCGGCAATCGGTTCAATTTTAGGAATTATTGGAGCATATTTAATCGGAACTTTAATTAGTTCGCAACATTCTGACGCAGTTGCCGAAGAGATGAAAACCTTTTTAACCGTTTCGTTGGTCTTTTTTATGGGCTATATCGGTTTGATGGTCGGTGCTGCAAAGGGCGATTACATTGATTTAGCTTCGCTCGGCGGAGTTTTCAGTGATAAAAACCCGAAACGCGATTATCGGATTTTAGATACTTCGGTCATTATTGACGGACGAATTGCCGATGTCGCCGAAACCGGATTTTTGGGAGGCACTTTAGTAATTCCCCAATTTGTTTTGCGTGAATTACAACAGGTTGCAGACTCGCCGGATTCGTCCAAACGCCAACGCGGACGACGCGGACTCGATATGCTGCAGCGACTTCGCAACAACTCAAATCTGGACATTCAAATTGTCGAAACCGATTTTCCCGCAGTTAAAGAAGTTGATTTGAAGCTAATCGAACTTGGCAAACAACTAGAAGCCGTAATTGTTACCAACGACTTTAATCTCAACAAAGTTTCGCAGTTGCGTGGCGTAAGTGTTTTAAATATCAATGAATTAGCCAATGCTTTGAAACCTGTTGTGTTGCCGGGTGAAGCAATGAGCGTCTTTATCTTAAAAGAGGGTAAAGAATACAATCAGGGCGTGGCTTATTTGGATGATGGAACGATGGTCGTCGTGGATAATGCGCGTAAATTGATTGGTAAAAATGCTCAGGTTGCAGTAACCAGTGTTTTGCAAACGACTGCTGGAAAAATGATTTTCGGCAAACTTTGGGAAGATGCAAACGGTGAAACCAGCGATCCGAATATGAGTATTCACGATTCTCGGATCCCGGGATTCAAGAAAGCCACCAGAGATTTACGCAGTATAAGTTTTGCACCAAATTCTGACGAATAAAATGAATACGGCTATTATCGTAGCAGGTGGGAGCGGCACCAGATTTGGCGGAAAAACTCCTAAACAATTTCTCGAAATTCTCGGCAAACCTTTGATTATTCATACTTTAGAACGATTTGAAAAATGTATTGACATTAATCAAATCGTTCTTGTTCTGCCTTCTGCTCAAAATTCAAATTTTCTCCAAATCATTGATAAATACAGCATCAGAAAATTAGTAAAAATTGTAATGGGTGGTAAAACCCGTGCAGAATCGGTTTTAAATGGTTTGAAATCGGTTCCATCAAAAAAAACTGATATTATTGCTGTTCATGATGGTGCGCGTCCGCTTGTTACGCCCGAAGAAATTTCAGCTTGTATTAAAAAAGCAAATGAAACCGGTTCGGCAATTTTAGTAACCTCTGTGACTGATACGATTAAAGAAATCAAAAACGGAATAATTGTTCAGACAATTGACCGCAATCAACTAAAACGCGCGCAAACTCCGCAATGTTTTCGTTATGAAATTTTAAAACGGGCGTTTGAAAAAGCCGATTTGACCGAAGCTGCTACTGATGAAAGCTATTTAGTGGAAAAATTAGGGTTAGCTGTTGCAATTGTGGAAGGAAGTCCAAAAAATCTCAAAATAACCACTCAGGAAGATTTAAAATTAGCCGAAAGTCTGTTGAAAAAACAAAATGTTTAGAATTGGTTTTGGAAATGATATTCATCGATTGGTAGAGGGAAAGCCTTTAATTTTGGGCGGAATTTTGATTCCGTCTGAAAAAGGTGCAGAAGGACATTCAGATGCAGATGTTTTACTTCATGCGGTGACTGATGCGATTCTTGGGGCGTTGGCTTTAGGCGACATTGGCTCCCATTTTTCGGATAAAGATGAACGATGGAAAAATGCAAACAGCCTTATTTTTCTAAACGAAGCAGTCCGGATGATGAAAGAAAAAGATTTTGAGATTGTTAATCTGGATTCGACGATTAGTTTAGAAAAACCAAAACTCCGTCCTTATATTGATCAAATGCGTCAGATTTTAGCAGAAAGTTTAGAGTTGGAAATAGATTGTGTATCGGTGAAAGCAAAAACAGGCGAAAAAATTGACGCGATTGGAGAAAATCGCGCCATCAAAGCCGAGGTAATAATTTTGCTCGAGAAAAAACTTTAATTAATAAGCCCCACTAGGAATTATTGCACCATTTTGTTTGGCAATTCTCAAAACTTCCCACCAGGTTCGGTTAATTTCGTCACTATTGCGGTATTTCATTCTGAGGATTGCGGTATCCTCAATATAATCTGTTTCCAGAGTATTATAAAGATTGGCTTGTTTGCGCCAGGCACGCATATGGTTTAACCAGGCATTTTGGAATTCAATCGGTAAATCTTCGTAACTCAAATTTTCAGAAGCGTTTACATAATTCTCTGTGCGAGCGGCCAATCCAAGTCCGTTTGAGTAATTGTCCCTAAAATTATTTGTGTTATCAATGTCTTGTTGAATTAGTTGCGTAATTCTTTGATTAGTTGGGACGCTACAACCTCGAGTTGAGAAAACTCTTTGAGGTTGACGATATCCCAATGCCTTTGGGAGAACCTTTGAAACCAAAAGGGATGAAAAGAAAAAGGTTGCGACGAAAGCGACTAAAGCTAAAATGTGTTTCGTTTTCATAACAATTTTATTATGACTCAATCAGCAAAAAAAATAAATGTTTTTTTCGGCAGATTACTAATTTTTTTCATCAATCAGTAAATTTGCTCCATTTAGCTCAAAACCATAGTTGTTAACAACATTTCTATATTCATTTACAAATGTCTGCATTTCTTGTAAATCTTCATTTATTGATTCGGGTTTGGCCGCGCTATCCGGATAAATAATTTGTAAAATATTTCTTTCGCTTATCAAATATTTTAACCAGGCTTCCTTGAAGTCCTCAGGCAATTCCGAGGTGTCGGCTCGCAATCTTTCATTATAAAGTCCCTTCATAAAGCTTTCCCTTATTTCCAGAAGTTCCTTCATGGCATATGGCTTTGGTTGAAGTTTTAAAGCAGCGGATTTACCAACGTATTCTCTCCAGCGTGCTCTATCCGCCAACAAAAAATTATAGATTTTGGTTTGAGCTAGAGAATCTTGATTCCTATTGAAAAATTGCGAAATCTTTTTGGTTGGAATTACTGTGACAATCATTATTGATAATGAAAGTGTAATTAAAAAGGTAGGGATTGATAAGATGGTTCTGAGGTTCATAATTTTACTCTGTTTAACGAATAACAACATTATTATTATGCGGAATCCAGTATCAGGAATGCAAGAGTTTTTTGCGGTAATGTGCTAATTTATTGAATGATTAACGATTTATTTGTTTTAAAATGAGACCACAAGAAATTATTTCCAAAAAAAGGGATGGCGAAACACTTTCGGCAAATGAAATTAAGGTTTTTGTTAATGGAGTTTGTGATGGAAGTTGGGCAGATTATCAAATTTCCGCCTTTATCATGGCGTGTTTTACTCGCGGATTAAATTTTGATGAGCAGACAATTTTGACTCAGGAAATGCTTCATTCGGGCGAAATCTTGGATTTTAGCGACATTGACCAACCAAAAGCGGACAAACATTCAACCGGCGGAGTTGGCGACAAAACTTCTTTAATTATTGCGCCGCTTGCAGCCGCTTGCGGACTTGCGGTGCCAATGATCTCGGGCCGCGGTCTAGGACATACAGGAGGAACACTCGACAAACTCGAATCAATCAAAGATTACCGGGTTAATCTTTCGCTGAGTGAATTTCGCCAAACTATCAAAGATTGTGGATTTTCGATGATCGGGCAAACGGCTGAAATTGTTCCCGCCGATAAAAAAATTTACGCGCTTCGTGATGCAACGGCAACTGTTCCATACATTCCGCTTATCGTTGCTTCGATCATGTCAAAAAAACTTGCGGAAGGATTAAATGCACTTATTTTGGATGTTAAAACTGGAAGCGGTGCTTTTATGGAAAATTTTGAAATGTCGGTCAAACTGGCCGAAGCAATGTGTCAAACAGGAAATTCCTGCAGAGTTGCTACACAAGCTGTCATTTCCGATATGTCGCAACCACTAGGGAAATTCGTCGGAAATGCACTTGAAGTTTATGAATGTATCAAGATCATGCGTGGTGAAGCCGATGAAATGATGAATTCGACGCTTGAGCTTTCCGTTGAATTAACCGCCAGAATGTTGGTTTTGGCAAAAATTCCAGAATCAATTGAGAGCGCAAAAAAACTTTGTCACGAAAAAATAAATAGTGGTGAAGCCTTAGAAAAATTTAGGCAAAATGTGGAATTACAAGGCGGAGATCCAAACATTTGTGATGGAGGAACAGATTGGTTTGAGCAATTGCCAGCTTTTCCAATTAAATCTGAAAAATCAGGTTTTATCAGCGAAATTGACACTTTGGCAATTGGTGAATCTATTTGCGAAATTGGCGGCGGACGCACCAAAATGGATGATGTGATCGATTATGCAGTTGGTTACGAATGTGTCAAAAAAATTGGGGATGAAATATTTGAAGGCGATACAGTTGGAATCTTGCATTGTCGAAACAAAGCTCAATTCAATTTGATTAGCCAAAAAATGCAAACGGCTTACAAAATAAGTGAGGAAAAAGGCAATGAATTTAAATTAGTTCAAAAAATTATTTCATAAACCTTGCAAGAAACTCTTTTTAGCGGCGTTCAAAATAACAGAAGGCAAAATAGCCCAATATTTACCGCAACTGAAAGGAGTTTTTTATGAAAGAGTTTTCTTCAAGATTTAGCACATTATTTTTGGCATTTGCGATTGGCACGGCATCAGCCAGTGCCCTGATTTACCAGGCTCAAGCCAGCCAAACACCAGTTAATCAATTAGTTGAACCAATCGAGATTTCCCAAACAACGGATATTAAAAACGAACAAAAAACACTTGAAATGGTTTTTGTGGTAGATACAACAGGGTCGATGGGCGGTTTGATCGAAGGTGCAAAACAAAAGATTTGGAGTATTGTCAACGATGTAATGCAGCGCAAAGATCGCCCGAAGGTAAAAATCGGTTTGGTTGCTTATCGTGATAATGGAGATGCTTATATTACTCAAATCACTCACTTGACCGAAGATTTAGACAAAATTTATTCAACTTTAATGGATTTTCGCGCCGAAGGTGGAGGAGACACTCCTGAAAATGTCCGCCGTGGTTTAGCCGAAGGCGTAGAAAAAGCTGGATGGTCAAAAACAAATCCAAATACTGCCCAAATTCTTTTTTTAGTTGGTGATGCCCCTCCGCATGATGATTATGTCCAAGAGACTGATGTTTTGGTCACAACTGCTAAGGCAGTTCGCCAAAATATGATTATCAATACGATTCAATGCGGTAACGCCGGCGATACTAAACAAATTTGGCAAACGATTGCCCAACGCGGCGAAGGAAAATATTTTGCCATTGCCCAAGACGGCGGAGTTCAAGCGATTTCAACTCCTTACGATACCAGACTAGCTGAATTGGCAACTAAAATCGGGAGCACTTATCTTGCCTATGGCGGCGGCGAAGGTGCAGCAGGTGCAAAATTTAGAGAGGATAGTATGCGAACTCAAGCTGCAACCGAATCAAAAGTTGCAAATAGTGCGCCGATGAGTGCTCAAGCAGACAGAGCAATGAATAAAGCCATCAATTCAGCAGCTTATTCAAATGATTTGATTCAATCAATAGAAAACGAAACGGTTAAATTAGAAGATGTTAAGGAACAGGATTTACCGGAAAATTTGAAGAAAATGACGGCAGCCGAGCGTAAGAAAGAAGTCGAAAAACGTCTGGCTGAACGTAAAGCTATTCGGGCGGAAATTCTTGAATTATCCAAAAAACGCGATGAGTTTATTAAAACGGAGCGTGCCAAATTAGGCAAACAAGACGGATTTGATGCGGCTGTCTCCACTGCCCTGAGCGAACAAATGCTTCGCAAAGGAATTAAATAAGGCAAAACCTTATAAATTGTTCGGAGTTTGCCATTTAGCATACACCATCGCAGAACTACTAAATTGTTAAATCGTGAACTCCGAATTGGCGCAAACACTTTGAAAAAATTGTTTGCGCTTTTTTATTTAAAACAGCTCTTAAAACTTGTGTTTATTTCAATCAGATACCATAATTTTGTTGCAAATTTATTTGAAGTAGGTGACAAAGTGAAATACGGAATAAAGCTACTGTTCGCTATCGTTTTAATTTGGACATTATCTTTTGCCAATCTTTCTTGTTCGAGTTCAACAGCTTCGGCAGAAGAAAAAGGCAAAATCAAAGTTGGGATAGTTTTTGACATCGGCGGTAAAAATGACCGCTCTTTTAATGCCGCCGCCTGGGAAGGGGTGAAACGTGCCGAAAAAGATTTTGGAATTGTTTTGCGTGATGTCGAACCCGGTAATCCAACCTCGATTGAACCGGCGATGCGGGCTTTTGCTGAAAAGGATTTTGATTTGATCATTGGGGTCGGTTTTGCCCAAGGTCCGATTATGCAAAAAGTCGCCAACGATTATCCGAACATCAAGTTTGCAATTATTGACGGTGTAATTTTTGAGGACGACGGCAAAACTCCTAAGAAAAATGTTGCTTCTTTAGTTTTTCGTGAACACGAAGGCTCATATTTAGTTGGAATGATTTCGGCTCTCAAGTCAAAAACTGGTGTGTTAGGCTTTGTCGGGGGAATGGATATTCCGCTAATTCATAAATTTGAAACAGGTTACGAAGAAGGCGCACGTTCAGTCAATCCGAACATTAAAGTAGTTGCCAATTATGTCGGAGTAACCGACAGTGCCTGGAATAATCCCGGCAAAGGTAAGGAACTGGCGTTGTCACAAATTGAAAAAGGGGCGGATATAATTTTTACCGCGGCGGGAAATTCGGGGTTAGGAGCTTTTGACGCAGTTGAACAATATGGCACCAGAGATATTGGAAATGGAGAAAAAGAAGCCAACAAATTCGTCATTGGTGTTGACTCTAATCAAAATGGTGTCAAGCCGGGATTTGTTCTGACTTCAATGGTTAAACGGGTTGATAATGCGGTTTATGATGTGGTTAAAGAGGTTTTGAGCGGGAAATTTGCAGGCGGATTTCACGTTTTTGGCTTAGAAAAGGACGGAGTGGCGTATGCGATGGATGACAATAATAAAAAATTAATTTCTCCCGAAATCATTTCTAAAGTCGAAGAAGCCAAGAAAAAGATCGTTGCCGGAGACATAAAAGTCACTGATGCAATGGCTAAATAGAGGATTGTATGTTTCAAAATTTAACTTTTAACTCAATTTTGTGGATGGTAATTGGTCTCGGGCTCTTTGGCTGGGGACTTTTTAATGTTTGGAGTTTTCGACATAATCCATCTGCACTAGCTAATTTATATGTTTTCCCAAGCGTTGCAGGATTTATTCTTCTGGGATTAGCTTCAATTCTTTGCGGTTACACGAACGGTTTTACGGATTATACCCGGAGAGGACAAGCAATAAAAAAAATCGCAGTTTTTTTAGCGGTAGCAGGACTGCCATTAGCCGGATTTGCAATTTGGAGATCTCTTTGATCATTATCTCAAAAGTAAACCATTCAAAAATTCATAAATCAGTAAAAATCAATGATTGAACTAAAAAATATCACGAAAACTTTTGGCGAGGTGGTTGCTAACAAAGATGTTTCCATCAAAATCGAACCTGGCTCAATTCACGCCATTGTTGGTGAAAACGGTGCAGGAAAATCAACCATTATGCGAATTGCTTATGGTTTTTACAAAGCCGATTCAGGAGAAATTCTGGTTGATGGTCATCCTGTCAATATTCGCACTCCGCAGGATGCCATCAAACTCGGGATTGGAATGGTGCATCAGCATTTTATGTTGGTGGATACGATGTCGGTTGCCGAAAATATTGTTTTAGGAGCAGAAACAGGAAGTGCCGTAAATCTTGATCTGGACAAAGCTAGCGAAGAAATTTTCCGGCTTTCCGAAGAATTAAAACTTGGAGTCAAACCGCGTGCAATTATCGAAGATCTATCGGTTGGACAACAACAGCGGGTGGAATTGCTCAAAGCTCTATATCGCAACGCCAAACTATTGATTTTAGATGAACCGACTGCTGTTTTAACTCCACAGGAAGTCGTAGAATTTTTCCAAATTTTGCGTAAAATGCGCGAACAAGGCAAAACTGTTGTCATCATTACACACAAACTCGAAGAAGTTTTGGCAATTTCCGACAATGTCACCGTAATGCGGGATGGAAAGGTGGTTGGCAACGTCAAAACTTCGGAAACTAACACCAAAGATTTAGCCCGGATGATTGTCGGACGTGATGTTTTGTTGCGGGTAGAAAAAACAAACGCGGAACCAAAAGAAACGATTTTAGAAGTTAAAAATTTGGTGGTTAAAGGAAAACACGGAATAGCGGTTGATAATGTTTCTTTCGCAGTTCATTCGGGCGAAATAGTTGGAATTGCCGGAATTGAAGGCAACGGACAAACCGAATTAATTGAAACACTGGCAGGTTTAATGAGCGTAAACAACGGCTCCATTGAATTTGAAGGCAAGGAAATTTCACGCACCAGTCCGCGTCAACGCAAAGAACTTGGGATTGCACATATTCCTGAAGACCGTCATAAACGCGGACTTTTACTCAATTCGGATTTGACCGAAAATTCGATTTTAGGCGTTCATTACCGCCCTCCGATTGCTGCCGGAACAGGACTAATAAATAGTGCAGTTGTGGATAAACGTTGCAAAGAGATCATTCAAAATTTTGATGTGCGTCCGCCGAATCCTGACCTTTCCGCTAAGTCTTTGTCAGGCGGAAATCAACAAAAACTTATCATCGGACGCGAATTTGATTTGAATCCCAAATTGCTTCTGGTTTCCCAACCAACACGGGGTGTTGATATTGGCGCAATCGAATTTATTCATCGAAAATTGATTGAACTGCGAGATGCCGGAACCGCAGTTTTACTTGTCTCTGCTGAATTAGAGGAAGTTACTGCTTTAGCAGATAGATTGCTTGTGATTCGTGAAGGCAAAATTGTCAGCGAAGTTAATCCAAAAGAAACCAGTAACGAAGAAATCGGATTGATGATGACAGGCGGGAATTAAGAAATAGCTTTAAAAAGCACTAGAAGCACAAAAAAACACGAAATTTTTAACAACTGTTTTCGTGTTTTTTCGTGTTTTTTTGTGGCTAAATCTTTATGCGGTAACTGCTTTCCCGCCCAGGACCTTCCTCATTCTCTCAATAGCACTTTGCAGATTTTCGATAGAAGTTGCATAAGACAACCGCAAAAATCCATCTGCGCCAAACCCTGCGCCATCAGTTAAAACGGTGTGGGCTTCGTTTAATAGAGTATCTGCGACATCTGCTGAAGTTTTAAATCTGTCGCCTAACAATCCTCTAACATCAATAAATGCATAAAATGCACCTTCGGGTTCGGCAACCTTAAAGCCTTCAATTGTTCGTAAAGCAGGAATTAACCAGTTTTTACGTTTTTCGTATTCAGTCAGCATTGCTGAAACTGCCGCCATCGATTCTTCGCGTCTTTCCAAAGCGCGAGCGCAGGCGTATTGCACGAATGAAGTTGGGTGTGTGGCAGAATGGCTCTGCACTTTGACCAATTGTTTCGTCCAATCTTCGTTGGCAATTGTGTAGCCGATACGCCACCCGGTCATTGCATAGGTCTTAGAAAATGAACCGGCTACGCAAACAAAATCGCGCAATTCTTTGGGTAAAACCGATGCGCTGAAAACTTCATTGGGCGGATAGACGAAAAATAAATAACATTCGTCAGTAATTACATAAACACCTTTTTCCGCACAAACTTCGATGATTTTTCGCATTTCGTCGGCAGGAATGACGCGCCCGGTTGGATTGCTCGGCGAATTGACGATTAAAAGTTTAGTTTTATTAGTAATTTTTTCTTTGACTTGTTCAGCCGTCAAAATAAACTCGGTTTCTTCGGTTTCGATAAAAACATTGGTTGCGCCTGTAAAAGTCACCATTTCAGGGAAAGAAACCCAATAAGGTTTTGGAATTAAAACCTCATCACCCGGACCTGCTACCGTGCAAACTGCATTAAAAATCGCTTGTTTTCCGCCGCACGCCGCCACGACTTGATTTGCCTTAACATCCGCCCCAAATTGTTCTTGGTAAAAATGTGCAACCGCTTCGGTATAAGATTTGAGTCCCGCACTTGGTGTGTATTTGGTGATGTTTTTTTCCAAACCTTCCCATGCTAAATCTTTGATAAATTGCGGAGTTGGAAAATCAGGCTCGCCGACGGTCAAATCAACTACATCAAACCCTTGGTCACGTAAATTGGCAGCAGCCATCATCGCTTTGAAAGTTGATGAAGTCTGCATCTTTTGGACATTTTTAGAAGCATTAAAAGACATAATTTGTTTAATGGTTAATTGTAAATGGTTAATTGTAAATGATTTTTTTATCTTACAAATATTAAATTTGTTTAAGATTATAGGGAAAGACAACGAAATAAATATTAGCAATTCCCCAAATATATAAACTGATATTAACAATTAACAATTAACAATTAACAATTTTTTCATCTCATTTTTTCAGCTATTAATTTTGGCACAAGACCGTCAATTTTTCCACCCAGCTTATAAATTTGTTTTATCAAACTCGAAGAAATATAAGAAACATTTGGATTCGCTACCAGAAAAACAGTTTCTAATTGTGGTTCTAAATGACGATTCATCAAAGCCATTTGCAATTCGTATTCGTAATCGGAAACCGCCCGAATTCCGCGAATTACCGCAAAGATTTCCCGTTTTCGAGCATAATCAACCAGCAATCCGCTAAAATCTTCGACAATTAAATTGCAATTTTCCGTTTTTGGCAAAATCTCCGCAATCATCTTTTTGCGCTCTTCGATTGTGAACATCGAAACTTTATCAGGATTACTCAAAACGCCGATTACAATTTCATCAAAAAGCTGCGAAGCCCTTTCAATAATATCAAGATGCCCGTTAGTCATCGGATCAAACGAACCGGGATAAATTGCGCGTCGAATCATTGGTAAATATTAAAGTGAAAAAGTAAAAAAGTGAAAGAGGGAAAAGTGAAAAAGTAGATAAATTAGAGTCCCCAAATTTCTTGGCCGTTTTTGTCAAGTAAAGATAAATAGTAAGAGCCAATTGGGAATGGATGATCGCTATTGGTCGCACGTTTATAATTGAGTGAGTGGACCTTTGTTTCATCAAGTCTAATTTCGTATCGGTAGTTTTGGTAAGTTCTCAAAATGATGTGCCATCTACTATTTTTATCAGGTTCTATAAAAATGTGATAACTGCCTTCATTATCACAACTTGTCCATTCATAAATAATGTAACCACGTTTCTTTGCTTTCCAATGATTAAAAATAAAATCTCTTGCTTTAACCTGCGTTTTCTTACATTTATAAAACTCTAACTGTCTAAATTCTTGGTTATTACAATCAGAAAATACTTCGCCCTTATCGTAAAGAGATAGATCTCTATTTTGAATTATTTTTTCCATAGAAAGTTCTGTATATTCAGAGTTTGTAGATTCAAAGTCAGATAAATCCAAAGGAAAAACAACAATC
>DAORIL010000044.1:0-18668 GCA_035438525.1 Pyrinomonadaceae bacterium | reverse complement strand
AGCCAACGCAATCGCTTTATCAGCATCTTTAGCAGCGGAATCTTTCAAAACTTTGTCAAAATAAAACAATCTTTCGACTGCATTTTCCTTATCAGACTTTTCCTCGGTAATGACTTCAACTTTGCCGTTCACTTCGCGCCAAACCGTATCGAGATAGTGCCAGGTTCCGTGGTGATATTTGTAACGATTCGGAAGTTTTCGCTCACGGACAATATCGCACCAATACGCCATTACCATAAAAAAATCGCGCTGTTTTGCATCTTTAGAGCGGGCGCCGATTGGATAAGTGCTAAAATCCGCATCAACCGGAGTTGGATATAAAGTCAATATTTGCGAATCTTCCGGCGCGTTCATCAGAATATTAATAACTTTCTCACGCGCTTGCGGCGTCATCTGCTGCCAGGCAATATAGGCCACAAGTTTATGCCCTGAATCATCCCAAGCCAAAATTTTATTTGAAAAGGCCGTCATCAAAACAACCAAGAACACATATCCAATTAATTTCTTCATTTTTTTCGGATTCTCCCAAACCTTATTGAAAAGATTTTATCGAACTTACGGAATTAGAGAAAGCGGCGCAACTCAAATAAATCGTTTCAAAAATAATTTGACCTGATTCATTTCATTTTTTGGCGATTTACTGCAGAAGTCATTACTTCCCGGAGAAATTTATGAGAATTCGTTTTGAAACAGTTTTGATGTTTATTTGTTTAGTGCTATTCGTCGCAAGTTTGGTGAAAGCCAACTAATTTGTTTTTTTATTGAAATGATTTGATTACCGACCAATCCAAAATCGGCAATCCAAAATCTAAAATCAAATTTGACCTGTTTTTATTGAAAAAACGGCGATTAGTATTGGAGATCAATTTTATGAAAAAAGTATTGTCAATTTTTATTTTGTCTTTGGTTTTTAGTTTAACAATTTTAGCGCAGCAAAATCCGAAAGTTTTCGCAGTTAAAACTGATAACGGCATTGCGGTCTGTTATAACAACGGCAACAAAACTTTTGCTTTTGAAATTTTTGGTAAAGATATTAAGCCGCAAAATACCAGCCCCGATTTAATGCTATTTGTGGTTGACGGAAAAGTTTTTCAGGTAAATTTTCCCAAATTAGCCGATGTTTTGGAAGGAAAAAAGATGACGGATGAGAAAGAAATTTTGAAAGCTCATCAAAAATGGGAACTTGATTTTCAGTCGGAACAGGTTTTTAAGCAAAAATTGATTGCCGAAAATGAAAACACAATTTTTTTGAATCTGCCAAAAGGTGAAAGCAAACAAACATTTTTCTGGACTTATCAGCGTCCGGCAGGCAAGACCAACGATCAATTCGTCGGCGATGCTTTCCAATCAACTTTGATTGGTGACACAGTTTTGGTCATCGGCTCGCCGCTTGCGCCAAATCAGGATTTGAGAGAACGCCGACAGTATTTTAATGCTACACTTTCAACCTTGATGTTTTTCGACAAAGAAATTTCGCCGAATGCACCAAAACCGACTTCGACCAAACCAAAAAGAAAACAAAAGGTAAAAGCTAAATCTTAACCAGATAAAACTATGAATATCAAACATTTAACCGTTTTACTGACATTTTCCTTGTTGCTCGCTGCCTGCAAGGAAAATGTTTCGACCAATAAAAACATGGAAGCTAATTCTAATAAAATTTCAGTTCAATCAAATTCAAACAATCAAAAGACAAATGCTGAAAAATCCGATGCGTCGTCAAACGAAAAAGTTTTTTCATCTTTGGAAACTCCAAAAGATACTTTTAAATCTCATTACGCGGCTTTGGCGGCAAATAATGAAGAGTTACTCAGAAAAACGCTTTCAGTCGGGATGATCAAACTCTATGACGGAATGCTGCCGGGTAAAAAAATCGTCGAAATGATGCGTGATACTTTGAAAAGACAGGGCGAAACAACTGAGATGCCCGAAATTGTCTCCGAAAAAATTGATGGAAGTAACGCGATAATTAAATGGAAAGCCAAAGACGGAACAATCGTCGACCAACCGCTTTTGAAGGAAAAAGAGGGATGGAAAATGGGAATGTCAAAATAAAAGATTTCAAGGCAAAAGGCAAAAGTAAAAAGTAAAAAGTATTTTTTTATCCAAACAATCTAAACACTTTGCGTCTTTGCAACTTTGCGCCTTTGCGTTAAAAAAAATCTTTCAGAAAAGTCTCGTTTTAGCGGGGCTTTTTTATTTGGTATCAAAATTATTGACCCATTCAAATAAAAAATTTTGCGATTATTTTTGAGGAAGCTCTGACTTTCTCAAATAAAAATAGGAGTTGAAAACATGAAGAAAACTATAACATTGATGTTAATAGGGTTAATGCTAAACGCGGTGTTTTATGTTTCGTCAGCCAACGCTGCAGTTGTCCCTGACAATTCGGCAAAACAAGCCAAATTGATTGCCAAATTGAAAATGGATTTGCAAAAAATCGGCGTTGGTGAGGAGTCAAAGATTGAAGTTAAACTCAATGACGGAACGAAAATTTCGGGCTATTTGAGCGAAATTAACGAAGAAGATTTTGTAGTAAAATCACAAGATGATGATTCCAAAAAAGTTCGTTACGATACGGTCAGAAAAGCCAGAGGGAGACATCGGCATCGTGACTTTGCTTATTCAACCGGACTTCTCGGAGTTTTGCTTGGAGTTTTAGTTATTGTTCTGAGCAGTAACTCTAATAACAGCAGATATTGAATCTAAATTAAATTCAAAAAGAAAGTTTCGTTTCGGCGGAACTTTTTTGTTTTTACAAATAACTTGACCGCTTTTTAAGAGATTTTCGGCGATTAATTATAGAAGATAATTTTTTGACAAGGAAAATGTTTATGAAAATCAGATTTGAAACAGTTTTGGTCATTATTTGCTGCGTTTTATTTTTTGCCGGATTGGTCAAGGCTCAAAAAATTGAAGACACAATCAAACAGATTTCAGCTAGTATCGAAAAGCATCCATCTGACTATTCCAATTATGCAGAGCGCGGTGATTTTTATACTCAATTGTGGCGCGAAGATAAAAAAACCGACAAAATTATCAACATTGCGCGGGCAACCGCGGATTACAGCAAATTTCTTAAATTAATCCCTGACGATTTGGAAACATATCGCAAACGCGCCGCCGCCCACTATGAGCTTTTTCAGGGTGTAAATCCATTTACGATTGCCGATCTGCAAAAAGTTGTCGCTTTAGAACCAAAAGATACCGAAGCAAAAGCCGAATTAGCCAAATATCAAGCCGAATACAAAAAAATGTATGCCACCAAAGAATGTGTTAATTCTCGAAGCAAAAACGGTTTTCAGGGAGATGCGAGCGAGCCGATGACTGCGCTCTCGGAAATGTTGGATTCAGATCTGGATGAAGAAAATTTCGATTTGAAAGAGGGACTCAAAGCAATTGCGTGTGGAGCAGATGTTAATTATTTTCATAAAAAAGATGAGCGCCGTCCTCAGTTTGACGATGTAATTTGGCTCAAACCTGTTCATGTTATTGCTCTGCTCGAAGCGGGTGCCAAAACCGAAAACAAAGATAAATTCGGCAACACAGTTTTAATGATGACCTTGCAAAGATATATTCAGGAAAAAGGAAATATCGCTGACAAAGAGGATTTAATCGATAAACTCAAAATCCTTTTATTTTACGGTGCAGACGCAAGTGCAAAAAATTTGAAAGGACAAAACGTAATGTCTTTCGCCAAAAAAACGGGCAACAGAGAGATTATTGATTTAATTGATAAGGGTATCGAAAGAACCTTTGACGGAACCTGGGGATTTGATGATGGTCGCCGTCTTGGGTTATCAGTCACGATTAAAGAAGTTAATGGCAAATTAAAAGGCGATTACAGCAATTATTCAAGCAAACAATCGGAAGGTGAAATCCTCAGTTCAAAAGTTACCGGAAATACCGCAATTATCGAAGTTAGTTGCGATTGGGGCGGCAAAGGAACGGTGCAAATTACCAAATTAAAAGGTAATAAACTGCATTGGAAAGTCATCAACCGAGACGAAAGCAAAGGCGATTTTATTGTCTTGGTTGACCGAGTTTTGACGAAAAATTGATCACAATTTCAAATCTGAGAAAAAAGTTTCGTTTCGGCGGAACTTTTTTATTTTGGTTGACCGATTTTTCTCAATTTTCTGGCGATTAATTGTGAGGGATTAAATTTATGAAGAGTCTAGTATTTTGTTTTATTATAAGTTTCGTTTTTTTGCTAACTGCCTGTGAAACTAAGCCTTATGTTTATGATTCGGATGTTATCGGCAATGACCTAATCATCCAAAATTATCAGGTTACAACCAATTCAGAGACTTGCTCTAACGAAAAAAGCCTACCCGCCATGTCAGCCCGCGCAACTTTCCGAAGAGGCGAAGATTATGTTCATTTGGTCAACTCTGCTGTCTTACTCATAAACGGTGAAAAAACGACGGCGGGCGACAGATTTGCCCAAACTAAGAATAATGGAATGCAATATGTCAATGGAATTATTCCTTCATTCGGGAAAACATTTCCTTGTCCGCAAAAGGACATAACCTTTGAATTTACCGACCAGAACGGCAGTAAATTTGTTAATCGGGTCGATCTGCGAAAAGTTATTCTTAAATTTCCGGCAACTATTCAATCAGACCAAAATCTCGAAATCGAATACGAAAATCCCTCAAATTCAGAAATATCAGAATTCAGAGTTGGAACATTTGACGAAAAAAATTCACGAAATATGTTTGACGGCGACAGTAAAACTCAGGTCAAAAAAGGATTGCCGGCGATAAATATTGAAACGAAAAAAATAATTATTCCAAAAGAAGTCTGGGCAAAATCGAAACAAGGAGAGAATTATTTGTTGTTTGAATTCACAACCCGAATGCCGCTCAAAGCAGGCGAAAAAGGAGAGATAAACTATACATATTCGATTGAATCTAAAGTAGAAATAAAATAACTTGTCCGATTTTGCCAAATTTTCGAGCGATTGTCTTTGGGAGATTAAATTTATGAAATTATTTTTAGCAGCATTAACAATTTTACTGAGTTTAACCTTTGTTTTTAGTCAAACTACCGAAACTTGCGAGCAGGTTTTCAAGGCAAAGCGCTATGAAGAAGCTGTCCGTATCTGCACGGAAAAAATCGAACTTATTGAATTAGCTTTGTTTACGGCGGAAACGTTAGGTAAAGAGGCGGACAGACAGAAATATAAAGAGACATTATTCACTCTCCGTTTTGCTCGCGGATATTCAAATATGCTTGCCATACGAGCCTACGGCAAAGACGAAAAAGCGAAGATTTTCGCTCAATCAGCGGTTGATTTTCAGGAATGTAACAAACTTATTCCAAATCAAGCAATTACTTACTATCTGCTTGGTTTTGCTCAATCAACTGCTCTGAAACCCGAAGAACAAATTACAGCGGCAAATAATTTCAGCGAAGCAATTCGGCTGAATTCTACACAAAAAGACATTTATTATCTTCGCGGTAAGGCTTACGAAAATTATTACTCCACTCTTAAAACAACTGCCGAAAGGTATAAAGGTTACGAACTAGCCATTGCCGATTACTCCAAAAGCCTTGAAATGAAACAGATGAGATTTGAATCATTAACGGCTCGCAAAGATCTATATATAAAAATGGAACGATACAAAGAGGCGATTGACGAGCTAAACCTTTGCATTAAAGAATTTGACTTTACTTTCTTTTATCGTCTCGAACTCGGTGAAACTTATCTGAAATGGAAGAAATACGCAGAAGCTATCAAGCAATTTACCGAACTTTTAGAAGGCGATGATGATGAGGTGGAAAGTTCCCGCGAAGATATTTTGGGCTATCGGGCGGATGCATATAAGGCTCTCGGCAAAAAAGCCGATTGGTGCAAGGATAAAAAAGAAATTGCCAAGGATTTTGATTGCAATAAGGAGTGGAGAAAATAGTTCTATGAAGAATTTATCAATAAAAATTTTATTCCTTTGTGTATTTATTAGCATTATTTCAGCGATCGCAAACGCCCAGATTTTGTTCGATCCGCCGAAGGAATGGGCGAACTCCGTTCCGCAATTGGTAATTGACGCTTCGCCTGCACCTGTTATGTCAGGCAAGCCGTTGCGAATTGGATCTTGCAAAAAGAACGAATTATGCACTGAACAAGCAGACGCATCTTTTTCGTTGGAAGTTTATGTTGCCGAATCGCCAAATTCGACAAAGGATAGTTGGGTTTCTGAAACGCCCGATTTCTCAGTAAAAAATGAAACTGAAATCGAAAATACCATCCGATTCCTAATCAGAAGTCATCAATGGCAGAAAGCCTTGGAAGCCGCTAACAAAGTGATACCCAAATGGTATTCAAGCTCAATCGCTTATGTAAATCGGGCAATAATTTTTTACGCCATCGGACAAACTGATTGTGCCTTGAAAGACCTAGAAGCCGCACTCTACTGGGCTAATGGTCAAAATTCGTCGAGCGGGTATGTGTTAGCACATTTGCAACGTGGGATAATTTTGGTTCAACGGGGCGATGCCGAAAAAGCCAAAGCTGATTACGATGTTTACGCCGCAATTCCTGCCTATTTTTGGACATATCAATCATTGGCACGCGGAAAGGACGCTCTGCGGGAAAGCATTGCCCGTAATTCTGTCAGCAATTCAAGCAATAGTTCAAAACTGGCATTTGCAGACAAAATCTTGGACGGAAGTTTGCCAAATTGTGATTCCGACCCGAAAGTTTTGGAATTTAGTGCAAAGAAATATCACCGCAAATACGAAAGTCTGCTGTTTTTAACCAAAAGTGCGTTCCAATGTAAAAATTTGTCGAAAGCCTATGAATATGCCAATCAGTTCATCGAATTTACCCGAGCCGAACAGAAAGCAGACAATACTCTCTTAAATCGTCGAAAAGTAAAAATTGCCTACGCTGTTCGCCGTGATATTTACGAATCCGAGGGCAAATTTAAGGAAGCGGTTTACGATGCTCTCGAAGCGTATAAAATCGTCAGCAATCGTTTTGACGGCAGCATTATTTTGAATGACGAAGAGTATGACGGGGCAGAAACAGTCCTCATTCAACTATCAAAAGTAAAAAACGGGAATCCGTTTTCGCTCGAAGAAATGAGTATGTTCCTTGCTCTGAAAAACTCGTTCCAAGCAACACAGAAAAAGAAAGCTGATGAAAACGATGCGAAATTAGCCCAGTTGGCAAACGATAAAGTCGGCAGTTTCAGACTCTGCAATCAAATGGGCGAACCGCTGAAAGTCGCTGTTTCCTATCCTGATAAAGATGTTGCCGGACGTTATTCCGACGGTTGGCGTTGGCTCAAAAATGGCGAATGCACTTCCTATATCACTGTCAATATCGCCGACATTCCCATCATCGGCAAACCGAAATACGCCGCTTATGCAAACGAAATAGAACCGCGCCCGATCAGCGGAATGAACGAATCAACTTGTTTGCCGAAAATGAATGCTTATAGCGGACATAGGTCGATCCCGTTTTCGTGCAGCGGAGATTTTGACTCTTTTCCCGCTGAATCAATCAATGTCCAAGCAAATAAAATATTAACAATCAATATCAATTTACAGCGGTAGCGATGAAAAATTCGGTGTGATTTTTTTTGACCTGTTCTCCCGCAAAATCCGGCGATTAGTTGTAGAATGATTGAAACCAAAATGGAGTAATTTATGTTTCGCAAAAACTTATTCGTCATCGCTTTTTTACTTTTCGGCTTTATCGGCATCAACGCCCAAACCAAATTTGAGCTTAACGGAAATATGCTCAAATTGCCGAAACCGATTGTTTTTGAAACAGGTTCGGACAAAATCAATCTGGAAGAAAGCAAAGAAGCACTCAATCGCGCCAAGGAATATCTGACGGCGAAAAAATATATTACGGTGATGCGGATCGAGGCTCACGTTCAAAGCAAAAACGATGAAGCAAAATTGCAAACTCTAACCGAAAAAAGAGCTTTAGCCGTCGCAAATTGGCTATTTGAAAACGGGATTGAATGCACACGAATTTTGCCTGTCGGATTTGGTTCGACTAAACCTGCGTTTGCCAATGACACTCCCGAAGCGAGTCAAAATAACCGTATTGAATTTTACAACGCCGAACTTGCCAAACACGCGATTGGCGGATTGCCTCTGGACGGTGGCGGAAAGGTTGCGGAAGGTTTTTGTAAAGAGAAAAATTAAAGTCACATTTTTAAAAATAACTTGTCCGATTTTGCCAAACTTTCGAGCGATTAGTTGTAGGAGAAACTTTTTATGAAATTCTTTTTAGCAACAATCGCTGTTTTATTATTTTCTTGCTTTGCTTTCGGGCAGCAAAGCGATGAGCAAATGTTCAATGAACTCAAGCAATTGTTCAAAGAAGCTTTGAACGATTTTTCGCAGATTCGCGGGAAAATTATTTCGCAAGACGCGAATGAAATAGTTTATGCGGTCAACAAAAACTATTTTCAGTCGGCGGGTTTTACAGCCAAAATTACTTATTACATTGGGGCGAGAATGTATGAACTTTCGATGAGCGGAAAAAGTGAAGCGGCACGAAAGACAACGGAACTGATAGTTATTATTTTCTCGACAGATTTGATTCAAAAGATAAAATCACCGGATTCAAAAGCAGAATCGGCGCAGCGTGACGGACTAAATCTGACAAATGAGTTTTTCGATGGCAAGGAGCGTGTTGCTCAAACCATTCAAAACGATACTGCCAAAGAATACTACTTTTTTCTATATTCCAATCCGCCTTTTTGGATAAAAGCGAATGATTCCGTTTCCCAAATTGATTGGTCGATAATGGAACTAGAAATTCGGATGTCCATTTTTTCAAAGCCATTTATTGAGTTTCCCGCCAATCCAAATCAGTCTGAAACAAAAAATGATGATTCAAAAGACTACCAAGCCCTTTTAAAACAATGCAATGAATTTTATGAAAAAGAAGACTATCCGAAAGCTATCGAAGCCTGCACCGAAGCAATTAAACTCAAAAATGATAATCCTCTCCTTTATCAAATTCGCGGACTTTCGTATTTTTTTACACCTGATAAACCTAAGTCGGGACTTGATGCACTGACCTCAATCGGAAGTGCCAATAAATATGCCGCCATCGCTGATTTGACCAAATGCACCCAACTCGAACCGACTAAACCCGAATGTTTCTACGCTCTCGGATATGTCCAACGCAAAACGCTCGAAACAGATAAACTCGACAAATCGGCAAAAAGTTTCAGTGAGGCAATTCGTTTGAAAAGCACCGAGGAAGACGTTTATTACCAACGAGCCGAAGCCTATCGTGAATACTACAGCCGCGATGATTTTTTTGGGAACAAAGAAACTCAGATCCGCCAAAGAAAAGAATTGGCAGTTGCCGACTACACCAAAGACATTGAACTCAGACCAACCGCTATCGAAAGTCGTGTGGGACGCGGATTAGTCTATTTGGATTTGGAAAAATACAATTTGTCGGTCACCGATTTCACCAAAGCACTAGACATTCTCAACGCCAGCGGTAAACAAAATCCTGACTATCGGAAAGGTATTTTGGAAAACCGGGCTCGAGCTTATCTGAATCTCGGCAAAAATACCGAATATTGCAATGATATGAAAGCCCTTGGCAAGACTTGCGAAAAATAGTTTGTCCGATTTTGCCGAAATTTCGGGCGATTAGTTATAGGAGAGACCCCTATGAAATCTATTCTAGCGACCATAACTATTTTATTATTTTTGAGCCTTTCGTTCGGGCAGCAAACCGTTCGGATGTATGGCGACGGAAATATGAGTGTAAAAATTAACGATTCCTCGACTGTATTGACCAACGCAGAAACACGAAACTGGCTTGAAAATAGCGGCTTGGCGTTTAGCGAAAATGGCGAAGAGCTTTATTTTCGGTCTCCGGGGGGAGATTTTTATCAGGTTTGGAATGTCGCCAAAAAGGAAAAGATTGCAGAAATATCGTCCGCCGAAGCCGCCTCTACGCCAAAAGGCAGAGAGGTAATTGCCGCCTTTCCAAACGTCTTTTATCGGGCGGATTCTAACGCCAATTCAGCGATCTGGCTTTCGGCTGATACAAGTGTTTCGTTTGACAGCAACAACAAATTCACAATTTCCGGCGGACAAAATCAAGCGGCAAAATCATTCAAATTAGAATTTAGAAAAGGGATAGAGCATGTAGAATTTTATTCCGGAACCAAGAATTTTGTTAAGGCTTCACAGATCGCAAACCAAAAATATGAATTCTATTTAGACAAAAGATCTAACCGTCTGTTTATCGTTGCCAACGCCGATCAACCGTATAAGGTTTCCGACAAACTCCGCTCATTTCCCTATTGCGGAGTTTTCGCGTTTGATATGAATTCAAACACCCTCAATAGGCTTTCGGAAAACTTGCTCTGTGCGGAAAGTGACCACAAATATACAACTGATAAGTTCTATTTCTCAAACGGCTCGCTGCTGCATTTTTGGGGTGAAGAAGACAAAGTATATTTCCGGCAAACCGACTTGGCTGCCGCTACTTGGGAGAATTTCAAATATGTGAGCAATCCCCGCAAACACGAGTATCTTCAAGACAGACCAAAAGGTTGGGATTTAATTCAACACCTCGGAACTGACGCAAATGGCAATGTTTACGTTGTAAATCCAGTTAATGATCATTTGGTAATTACCGGATATGACAGATCGGATAAATCAAAAAGTTGGGAAGTTGTCAAAATCCTAAACTCTACGAATAAGAAAAATTACGTCCATTTTGATGATGAATATACGCCATTCGTGAGTCAGCCAAAACACGATGAGATCATGAATGTGACGGCAGTTTCCCCTTCAGGAAAATATTTCGCGTATTTGAGTTTGAATAATCGCAGCGGTGTTGGGAATTACGCTTCAATAATGCTGTATAACACGGATGAAAAAGACCGCGTATATTCGCTGAACGACCAAACGAAATTTCAACCGTATATTGCCAAAGGGTATGTTACGGATAAGGACAGTGAAGCTCTTGCACTTGTTTGGCAAAAACAAAGAGAAGACGCCAAACAGCAAAAACAAGCGGATTTGAAACCACAGATCGAAGCCCTTAAAGCAAAAATCGCTGAAGCTGACAAGGAATTATCCGCAACTTATCAGCACGATTTTGAACTCGCAAGCCAGCGAAAATACGGCGAATTATTGGCAGGCAAAGAATGGCTTGGCTACAAAAATTACCAACTAACGATTCCGTATAACATCAGCGGAACGATCCGCAATTTAACCGCAGCATTCAGTGTGTCAGAAAATCTCAGATTTTACGTCTCTGGAGGACAGGTTACGGCGAAATTTGAAGAGATTCTGGAATTGCCACGCGGAGCAAAAGCGACCGATGGCGATTTGATACTGGAAGACAAAGATCCAACAAACAATCTTTTCGGTATTGGACAAAATGAATTTGGACCGAGAAGAATAATTATTTCAAACTGCGAATCGTCCACAACCGAACTTACTTCACCTAGATTTAGCCTTACGTCCACGCCATACATCGCCTGCAATGGAAAGATCAAAGGCGATGAAGTAATCAGCCAGAGCAGACGATACAAGCAATTTACTGACGTATTCATGCATTTTCTGCTTAAGGAGGCTAAGTTTGAAATTGGCTATACAAGTATGAATTCCCCAATAACATTGATCGTAACCGGAAAAGACGGAACGGTGATCGGGTTTGATTACGTAAAATCCGATCTGCAAAAGCAGATAATTGAAAAACGCGACAAATTACGGGGTGAACTAAACCGCTTGCAAGCGGCTTTTGACAGTGGAAAGTAATTTAAAGAAAAAAGAATCTCTATGGTTTAACCACTCCAATTTCTTGGCAAGCAGCATTATTAAAAGGATTTTTGCACATTTCTACACATTTTTGGCGATACGGTTTGGCTTCGTTTGTGCGATTAGTTTTTTCGAGTAAATCTGCGAGCGCAGCCATTCGTTTAATCATCGGTTGCGAAATCTCGATATTTTTATTGTCAGCCGAATAGAGTTTTTCAAATATTTCCAGTGATTTTCGATTAGCGGCAATCGCTTTTTCAGAATCGCTAAATTGCTGATAAGCATCGGCAAAACTGATGTAAGCATTAGCAATATCAAGCTGTGCTTCAGTATTTTTTTCGTCGGCTTTGGCGAGTTCGAGGCAAATATCGAGATTCTTTTGCAGTAACTCCAATCCTTTTTCTTTTTCGCCAAGTTTAAAATGATTCTCGCCTAGATTTTGATTGGCTCCTGCCAGAAGTCTTTGCAGATTCTGCGTCGAACCGCCGATAACAATTTCAGCTTTGATTGATTCAAACATCTTTTCGTTATACGGCAAGGCATTACGGTAATTTTCAAACGCTTTTTCCTTGTCGCCGTTTTTGATAAAATCATCGCCAAGCCAGACGTAATTTGTGCCAAGACGCTGATTAACGCGGGAAAACTGATGCTGAATTTCCAGCGTTTTTTCGGAAATATTCAACAATAGATCAAATGCCTTTTTGTAAATTGAGATTTTTTCGAGGGTTGGTTTCCAAGTATAATCTCCGTGCAAAATATAGACTTCGGCAAGTTCGTTGGCATTTTGATTTGGGTTGGACTTATCCGCTTCGTTAACCTCAAGCTGGAAATTAACAACATCTTCGATTTCTTTTTGATAATCCGTTTTGCCTAAACGAGCCTTGAGAGCAATTAACCTAATATAAGAACGAACCAGTTCGCGTTTCAAATCAAAATTTTTCGGTGATTTTCCAGAAGCATTTTTCAAAATATCGACCGCTTTTTGATAACTCGCAAAGGCGTCTTCGGTTTTACCTAAATTTGCCGCATAAGGTCTGCCCTGCACATCACCGATTTTCTCGTAAGCCTTTGCAAGTTCAATCTTTAGCGAATTATCATCAATTTCTTCGGCGTTTAAGTTATCAAGATATTTCACCGCATCCTGCACCAATTCTTCACGCAAGGCAACCGCACCCGGAAATTTGGCAATCTCGTCGTGATAACGGAAAACTACTTTATTTGCTAATTCACGCACATCGGCAAAACGCTTTTCTGCCAAGACGCGCTGACGATTGGCAACCGAATATTGGTAATAGATTCCGATGATTCCGCCGATAAGTGTGAGAAAAACAAGACTTGCAGCAGCTACAGCGATTCGGTTTCGCTGAATAAATTTCGCTGCCCGATAACGAAAAGTGTCTGGGCGAGCCGAAATCGGCAAACCAACCAAAAATCTGTGAATATCTTCGGAAAAATCTTTGACCGATTGATAACGGCGTTCGGGTTCTTTTTGTAAAGATTTGAGAACGATGTTATCAAGATCACCTTTTAGTTCGGATAGTGAGACTTTGGGACTTTGAGACGGGGAGATTTTTTCGCCTTGTCTCACTGTCTCTATATCACTCGGTCTGGTAATTTCTATTTTACTGACAATCTCCAATACTTTATCGAGCGTTTTATCTTGCAAATCATACGGCAAAACTCCCGTTAAAAGTTCATAAAGGATGATTCCCAAACTGTAAATATCGGTTGCTGTCGTCACTTGTTCACCTCGAATTTGTTCAGGCGAAGCATAATTCGGAGTCATCATTCCAAGCGAAGTGGCGGTTCCTTTTTTGCCAAAATTATCTTCGGAAAGGATTTTTGCAATCCCAAAATCGAGCAATTTCGCCGTTCCGTCCTCAGTGACCAAAATATTTGACGGTTTCAAATCCCGATGCACAATGAGCCTCGTGTGTGCGTAAGCAACCGCTTTACAGATTTGGCGAAATAAATTGAGTTTTTCTTCGAGCGTTTTATCTTGACAGAATTCGTCAATTTGTTGCCCTTCGACAAATTCCATCGCATAAAATGGCAAACCGTCAGGAGTTGTGCCGCTGTCAATCAAACGGGCAATATTCGGATGTTCAAGCGCAGCAAGAATTTCGCTTTCGTGTTTAAAACGACGCAAAATATCTGCGGAATCTAACCCTCGTTTGATGATTTTGATAGCAACTTTTTGTCCTAGATCTTCTCGCGTCGCAAGATAAACATTACCCATCCCGCCGCGTCCAATTTCGCTGATAATTTTATATTTTCCGATTTTTTTGCCGATGAGGTTAAATTGTTCGATTGGAGAAGTTTCGAGTGAATCATCTGCATCCATCGCAAGCATCTTTTCGACTTCGGCGCGGATTTCTGCATCACAATTTTTATTAAGAAAATCGTCCCTTTCAGCCATCGGTAATTCGACAGCTTCGGCAAAAACCGATTTTATTTTTTTCCAATTTTCAGAGTTCATTAAGAAAACAAATCATTTAACGCAAAGGCGCAAAGTAGCAAAGGCGCAAAGTATTTTTGGTAATTTGTTCTTAAATTTTGCCTTTTTACTTTTACCTTTTCATCCTTCATCCTTCATCCTTCCCGAAAGCCACGCTTTTGCGCTTCGCCATTCGCGCCCGATGGTTCGGACAGAAACTCCCATCACTTCAGCAATTTCTTCGGTAGTTAATCCGCCAAAAAATTTTAGTTCGACGATTTTGGCTTGTTGTTCATCAAATTCGGCAAGTTGGGTTAGGACTTCATCAAGCGCAATCAAATCAATTTCCGGTTTGTTAGAAAAACTGACAGTTTCATCAAGTGCCAACATTGTTGCGCCTGCACCTCTTTTCTCAGTTTTTTTAGCAATCGCGTGCGTCACCAAAATTCGACGCATCATTTCTGCCGCAATCGAGAAAAAATGGAGACGATTTTGCCAGTCAACCGAATGTTGATTGATTAACCGTAAATAGGCTTCGTGAACCAGTGCCGTCGGTTGAAGCGTATGATTAACACGCTCATTTGCTAACTGATGTGAAGCGACATGACGCAATTCGTCATAGACCAGCGGCAAAAGCTTATCCAGAGTTTCCCGGTTCCCGTCCTGCACTTTTTTTAGTAATTGCGTGACATCTGCCATTGATTAAATCGTTTGTTTCAAAGCATTTTTAGTTAATTTTGTAAAAAAAGCAAATTTATCTGACCTACTTTTTTTAAAAATTCTGCGATTGTTTAGTGAAGTCAAATCATCATAAGGAGAAAAAATATTTATGTTTCGTAAAGACTTGTTAGTTGTGATTGCTTTTTTGATTTTTAGTTTTACCGGTATCAATGCCCAAACCAAATACGAGCTTGACGGAAATATGCTGAAATTGCCGAAACCAATCGTTTTTGAAACGGGTTCAGACAAAATCAATCTGGAAGAAAGCAAAGAAGCACTCAATCACGTTAAAGAATACCTGACAAGCAAAAAATATATCACCGTCATGCGAATCGAGGGTCATGCCAAACGCAACGGAAATGAAGATAAATTGCAAACTTTGACCGAAAAAAGAGCCTTAGCCGTGGCAAATTGGCTGGTTGAAAATGGAATCGATTGTCAACGTATCTTGCCTGTCGGATTTGGTTCGACCAAACCTGCATTTGCCAATGACACTCCCGAATCTAATCAAAATAACCGCATCGAATTTTATAATGCCGAGCTGGCCAAACACGCTATCGGCGGAATGCCTCTGGATGGCGGCGGTAAGACAGTTGAAGGCTTTTGCAAGGAAAAAAACTGAGTCTGCAAAAATTATTTTTTTCCTCTTGACCTTTTTTTTTCAAAAATACGGCGATTAGTGAATGAAAACAGTTTTTAGAAAATAAGGGCTGTTTTTTTTAGATTTTGATAAAACAAAAAGGAGTTTGAAATGAAACGGGCTACCCCAATTAAATTAACAATTTTACTTACATTTTTATTCGTAGTTTTCTCCCAGATCGCCGCTGCCGCCGATGCGCCGATTTGGACTTTTCCGGGTGCAAAATGGTAGTCGATGATGGAAACCGGAAATCTGATGGTCGGCACGGAAACAGGCGTGACAATGCTTGACGGAGCAACGGGCAAACCGCTTTGGCAACGTGAAGATTTAAAAGGAATCAACGAAAATGAATATACCGAATTAACCGGCACTCCGCTTTTGCTTTTAACTGATAATTCGGGCTTTTTCAGTCGCAAAACCAAGTTTTTGGCAGTTGACACTTTGACCGGCAAAACTGTCTGGGAAACCGATAAAATGCAAGGCTTTACGGTCAATGTTTCGCCGAACTATGCCAAAGATATGCTGATTATTCTGACCATTTTGGATAATCGAATGACCAAAGACAAACCTGATATTTATGCCTTTAAACTTTCAACCGGCGAATTGCTCTGGAAATCGGAATACACAGAAAAAGTCGATCTTTACGGCGTCATCAAAAAAGGTCGTTCCGGTGCATCTGCAATGTTTTTCGGCAGCGGCAGCACTCGCAGTGACCGTTTTGATTTAAGCGGCGAAAATGCCCCGATTTTTGACGGAGATTCGATGTATATGACCTACGCCGGATTACATCGCTACAATTTAGCGGACGGCAAATTGATTTGGAAAAATGTTTATGATGTAACCGACGGCGCACTCAAAAATACCAACGGGCAAGCAATTCTCGAAAACGATGTCATTTACACTTCTGCCAAAGGCATTATCCGCGCTATCAATAAAAATGACGGTTCAGTTAAATGGCAAACCAAAGATTACGGCAAAGGCGGAATTGCTGAACTGCAAACCATGGGCGAAACGCTCTACGGCAGAATGGGCGGACAATTTTTTGAAACGAAAAAAGGCGAATATCAGCGTAAAACTCCGATTGGCGTGGTTGCGCTCAATAAAACGAGTGGCAGTGAAATCTGGATTTACAAAGATGCTAAAGAATCCATTACCAATATGATGATTTTGCCTGATGATAATGTTATGCTCATCGGCGATGAAAAAAACTTGATTGGATTAGATTTAAGCAATCAAGGCAAAGTCAAAGAATCCTATAAAATTCCTCTGAAATTTAAATTCAAACTCGGTGCAGCCGGAACAGCAGCTAAAGTTGCCAAAATCGGTTTCGGCGGATTAAAAGGCGCATTGTCAAAAGGCGCGGATACAACGGATGAACCAGTCGCCTTAATTCGTCAGGAAAACGGAACAGTTGTGGCTCGCGGCAAACAGCATCTGCTGGCTTTTAATCCGAAAACCAAAGAGATTTCCTGGTCAACTCAATTTGCGGCGCCGAGCGTCAGCGGTTGGCAAACTATTGTCATGACGGCTTTAACGGCTGTCACTGTGGCCATGCAGCAGGGCAACAAGGAAATGTATGCGTCGCAGGGCGATTGGTCTTCGGTTTCCAGACAGAATGATTCTCTGGTTGCGACTTTGAATAATTATCAAAGTTTTATGGTCAATCGCACCAATTCTACCAAACAAAGCGGAAATAATATCTATATTTTGACCGATTTGAAAGCCAAAGATGATAAGGGAAAAGATGATAAAGGTGCCGGACTAATCGGCGTTAATATGTTGACCGGACAAGGAATTTCGCAAATTATGTTCAAAGATAAAGAACCCGATTACGAAGTTGATGAAGCAACCGGACGACTGTTTAATCTGAAAGATAAAACAATTTCTGCCTATACTATCAGCGAATCAACGGAAACTGCCAAATCCGATGACGGAGATAAAGATAGATAAGTCTCAAGTCTCAGGTCTCAAGTCCAAAGTCTAAATCGGCGTTGGACTTGAGACTCTAAAGTTTCTTAAGCATTGCTTCTGCATCTTTTTTATAACCGGCGTCTTCTATCTCGTGATTTTTGTTGAGCGGCGCATTGATAACCCATTCAAGATGCTCTCGTGCTTTATCTTTATTCCGCAAAGACTGATAAAGTTCGGCAATAAATAGATGATTGAGATAAAATTTTGGACCAAATTCAACGGCTTTTTCTAAGCATTCCAAGGCTTTTTTGCTGTCACCGACTGAAAAAGGAAATCCCGGAGCTTTGTGATAAAGCCGTCCCAAAACCCGCCACGGACCACCGTAAAAATAACTTTCGTCAATTTCTAACACCCGCTCAATGCAAGTTTTTATCGGTTTTATCAGTTCAAGACTTTTCATAATACCTTTTTCCGTCCCGAACGAACCGTAATTAACTGCCAACCAAAAATTGGCTTCCAACGAATCTTCGTTAATTTCTACGCCTTTTTCGCCATACTCTACGCCTTGCTCAAAGTTAAACAATTTATCGTCAGGATCAGCAAATTCACCTGTCCAATAATAAATTTCCGAAATCAAGCCATACGCCCAATCGCAATTCGGGTCTTTTTCGATAACTCCTTCGAGCAGGTCAAATGCCGTGTCGAGATGCGCTTCATCAAGCTCGCGTTCGTTGATTAGTTTTCTGGCTTCTTTGAAGATTTTTTCGTGTTTCATTCCAGCCTGTAATCCTATTTATTTGAAATCCCAACTCCTTGTTTAATAACTAAATTCGTATCAATTTTATCAATCGGAACGATCTCAGTTTGTCCATCTGCCCAGACGATTTCGAGTTTATCGATTTTAGTAGCTGCGCCGAATCCAATATGAACGGTTTGGTCATTATTTGACGCATAACTTGCGCCGCTAATCACATCAAATCGCTGACGCAAAGTTCCTGTAGTCACAAATACACATGACCCAATCGCATCTTTGGGGGTTTTTCTGGCGGTATCACCAATCAATTTAAGTGAAAGCCAATGCGCAGATGAATTAATGACGTTTTTCAAAATGACCGGGTTGGAATCCATCGAATTAATTACTGCATCAAGTTTTCCATCTCCATCCAAATCACTAACGGCAACTCCGCG
>DAORIL010000043.1:0-18696 GCA_035438525.1 Pyrinomonadaceae bacterium | reverse complement strand
GTAAAGAAAAACTCCCATCAGTATCGAAAACTGCGCAGCCTCTTTGTAATGAGAGCCGCCTTTATAGTAACGCGGATAAATGATTGCCATGACCATCCCCTGCATGAGCATCGACAAAAAACCGAGCGGTACTATGGGTTCAGCACGGTAATCCGCCAACTGTCGAAGGCAATAAAACTTTTGTTCCGGCTTCACCCGCAGGTGAGCGCGAGGTAACGGTCGGCAGTTTTAATCTCGAAAATTTCTTTGATGATGAAAAAAACTCCGCAAATGTTGAAAAAGAAACGGTTTATCCGAAAGAAGTTTTTCAAAGACGGCTCAACAAAGCTTCTTTAGGAATTCGCAAAGTTCTTTCGAGTCCTGATGTTCTGGCAGTAATTGAGGTCGAAAGTTTAACCGTTCTGAAAAAATTAGCTGATAAAATCAATGCTGATACTGTTGCCGAAGGAAAACCGAATCCAAATTACCAAGCCTTTTTAGAAGAAGGAAATGACATTCGCGGAATTGATTCGGGATTTTTGGTCAAAACTTCAAAAGTAAAAGTGGTTGAAACCCAACAACTTGCCAAGGATGAAAAGCTCGTCACTCCAGGTGCACAAGATTTTGAAAAACTTTTTGACCGTCCGCCGTTTTTGCTCCGCGCCGAAGTTGCGGATGCTAAAACCAATCAAAAATTAGAATTTACGGTCATCGTCAATCATTTCAAATCATACGGCGGAATTGATGACCCGAAAGATGGTGACCGGGTGCGAAACAAACGCCGACTCGAAGCCGAATGGCTGGCAAAATTTATCGCTGATCAGGCAGCTGCCAATCCAAACGAACGTTTGATTGTCTGCGGAGATTTCAATTCTTTTCAGTTTAATGACGGCTACAACGACCTGATCGGAATCCTCAAAGGCAAATCCGATCCGAATGTAGTAGTTCCATCAACTACTGCTTATCAAACAGGCTTGATCAATCTAGGTGAAAGAATTGATGCTAAAAACCGCTACTCGTATGTCTTTGGCGGCTCTGCTCAAATTCTGGATCATATTTTGGTCAATAAAAATGCCGGACAACGCGGTTTAAAATTTGGCTATGCTCGGCTGGATGCGGATTTTCCGGTGATTTACAGCAATGACCCGAACCGTCCCGAACGCCTCTCTGACCACGATGCACCGATTTTTTATATGTCACTGGATGAGATCAAACCGCAGGGACAAAAGTAGTGTCAGAAACTCTTTCATTTACCTGTTTAGTCCGCTTTAAAAATCCACTAATCGCAATATATTAATTGCTAATCGAAAATAAAGAAGGATTGGTTCAGGAATTTAATTCGTTGAATCAATCCTTCTTTTATAATGTGTGGCTTCATCTCAATTTGCATTTTAATGAGTTTCTAAATTCTTCAGACGACAAAAAGTGATAATAAATGAGATTCTCAATGCTCATCAATAATCATCAACCGATTTAGGATGACAATTAAACACAAAAAAAAGCCCGTCTCAATTGAAACGGGCTAAACATTTCTAACTTAAATTAAATTAGAAATAGAATCTTGCACCAAGTTGCATTTGGAAAACTTGGCTTCCTGGATTCAATCCCCCAATATTCAACTTACCAAAGTTCGCAGCAGTTGGAAGTTGTTGGATTGTATTCAAGAAATTGGAATTTCCAATTCCATTCAAACCGCAAGTAGCGGAAGCAGATGCACAGAAATTAGTTGTTGCGCTACCACTAAATTGAAGATTTGAGCGATTTAATATATTAAAGAATTCAGCAGAGAGCAAAACACGACGAGTTTCGCCAAAATTAAACCCTTTTTGAACTCTCATATCAACATCAAAAATCGGAAGATTGGTGTAGTAGTTACGAACTAATTCAACTCCCGGAACAATCATCGGACGTTCATTACTATTTCCATCACCATTTAAGTCACTACCGACTAAGGAATTAACAGGACGACCTGAGCGAAGACGAATTGCGCTTGAAACTTCAAATCCATATTTCAAGAAGAAAATCGGGTTAGCAGTAAATTGGTGACGACGATCCAGATTCGAATTGTAATATTCATTAGTTAATTTGTATGGATTATCATACAAAACACCGCCTGAATCACGTTCATTATCATCATCCGAAGTTGATCTTGAAAGAATGTAAAATGCATTCAATTTCATCAATTTTTTATTAACATTGATTCGGAAGGTTAGTGATTTATAAAGTGAATGGGCTGATGAATCTCGAAGCTGAATTGTTCCAATGCTGGTCAATGGGCGCGAAGCACGATTAACTAAGACCCGACCTGAAGTAGCATCTACTCCGGTTGGAGCAGGTAAGTTAATGTCACGATTTCTTTGTAAATACGAAGTTGCAACTTGTGAATAATCAATTCCCCCGACAACTCCTTTCCAAAGTTCGTGTTCAACTCCTCCTCCAAATTGCAATGATTGTGGATTTTTGAAATCCGAAGTCATTCCAATAAAGTTTGCGCCCTGGAAAACTCCTAAGTTTGCTGCTGGATTAGTAGTTGCAGCCAAAATTGAATTGGTAATTGAAGTTAATTGAGTTGTCGTTAAAGTCGGTAGATTCGACAAACTTGAGTTATTCAAGTTAATTCCCAAAATTGCAAATTGACGGAAAACTGTATTTGGAGTAAACCCTGTTCCTCCCATAATTGCTACATAATTTGGATTTTGAGCATCAAAAGTTGCTTGGTTAAATCCGGTTGAGTTGAACGCAACCGAACCTAAAGTAACTGATAAATCACCTGCTGGAACGCGAAAATTATTAAATGGGGCTGCTAATACAATCAATGGTGTCCGTGCATAATACATACCCGCAAATCCGCGAATAACGGTTTTACCATCTGCTTTTGGATCATATGCAAAACCAACTCGTGGTCCCCATTCATTTTGACTATCGGGAATAACCGCTGGATCAACCGTTTTTCCTAAAATCGGAAAAGAAGTGCTTCTCACTAGATTAAGAACTGCCGTATTATTAGCCTCAGCATCTTGATTATATTGTTTTTCAAAACGAAGCCCATAGTTTAAGGTTAAATTCGGCGAAACTCTCCAGGCATCCTGAGCAAAGAAAGAAAGTTCTTGGACTGCGAAGCCCGCTTGTAAATTACCGATTTGTTGATTATAGCGAGCTGTTGTGGTGTCAAATCTACCACGAACGGAGGCTGTTTGGTTGGTCGAAATTGCATCCAAAATAGATGTAGTTGCTGTCAGTCCAGAAAAAGTATAAACACCTGTTTGGTTGAACCCAAAAGTTTGGTCAGCAAATAAATGACTGTATTCCCCACCAAATTTCATAGTGTGATTACCAGAAATAAAGGTTAAAGAATCTCCAAATTGCCAGCGTGTATCGTATTGCGTAGTTGGCAAGAAATTACGAGTTCCATAAACCCCAATAGAAGTATTAATGTTAGCAACTATTTGATTTGGAATTCGCGGGCGGGTTTCCTTGGCAAATTGGAATTTGAATTCATTAACAATATTTGTTGAAAAATTACTAATGAATTGTGAAACAACACCATGATTTCGATTCTTTTCCGTTCCGTTTGTCGAAAGTGAGTTGGTCGTAGTCGGGTCTAAAGATGTTTCACCAGTAGAGACGGCATTCAATGCATTATTATCGCTAAAACTATATCGAATGTTAAAACGATTTGCATTATTAACATTCCAATCAATTTTGCCTAAAGCAGCAATTGCATCATTGGTTTGAGTATAGGGAACTTCTAATCCCCGATAAAAGTTATAACTGGCTAATTGTCCGGCGTTAAGGGTTCCGGTAGCTACCGAAGTCAAATTTCCATAAAGGACTTGGCGTGGAGCACGAAAGCGTTGTTGCTCATATGACCCAAAATAAAAAAGTTTGTCTTTACTAATTGGTCCTCCGATTGAACCACCCCATTGATGTTGGGTTGGAGCAAGAGTTGCATTGATTCCTAAAGCATTCAAGCGTTGGTCGGCAAGTGCATTAGAGAAGTCATTTCCGCGTGCAAGTTTGCTAGGACGAAGTAAATAAAAAGCTGAACCGTTAATGTTGTTTGTCCCTGATTTGGTAACAGCATTAATGATACCGCCTGAACTTCGACCAAATTCAGCAGAATATCCGGCAGTAATAACTTGAAACTCACGGATTGATTCTTGTGGAATGCTAAATGATTGGTTTGAACGTTCCCCACCACGGATACCGCCAAAAAATGGTTGAGTAAAGTCTACCCCATCTACATTGATGTTGGCATTGATTCCACGTTGACCCGACAACGAAATTTGTCCGCGCGTTCCACCTGACTCAAGGCTGACCTGAGCACCCGGAGTTAAAGTTGCAAAATCTTGGAAACGACGACCGTTAATTGGCAAATTTTGAATTGCCGTATTGTCTTGCACCGAGTCAAAATTACTGGTAGTGGTTTGAATTCCATCAGCAGTAACAGTCACTTCGGCTGAAACATTTCCTGTTCCAAGTGTGAAATTAGCATCAACAGTTCGTCCTACTTGAACATCAACAGCTAAAGTTTGTGGAGCAAAACTACCGGAAGTTGCCTTTACAGAATAGGTTCCGGGTTGAAGCAACACAAAACGATAAATACCATCTTCATTGGAAGTAGTATTTTGTGTCGCATTTGTTGATTTGCTAGTTAAAGAAATAGCAGCATTAGGAATGATTGCGCCAGTTGAATCAGTTACAGTTCCCGTAATTGTTCCAGTGCTGCCTTGCGATTGTGCCGAAGTATGTGCCACGCTTAATACAAAGCAAAAGACACCCAGCATTAAAAATCTTATTGAATTAGAAAGTAAATTCTTAGCCATTTTGACCTCTTTATTTGGAATATAATTCTTAAAACAAAATTGCTTTACAAATAATTATTAGTAAAACTATCTCAAAATTTGGATTTTTGATTTTGAAATTTGGATTTCAGATTGTTCAATGAAACCCTTATTGTTGCAAGCCAAATTTTAAAACATCTCTTAAATATTGAATTTTCACACGATTAGAGTCTCCAACAATAAAATCTTAGGAGGGCATTTTTATTGTTTATAAACTTTAATAGTAATCACCTTTTCTCTAAGGCAAATTAAGTTCCGCAAATAATTTGCTTGGGAAAAGTAATTTTAGCTCTCACAAAGTTACATTAAGGTTAAAAATATGTTGTCCGAGGGAATATTTTTGGCTTTTAAGGTATTTATTTATCGATAACTGATTTTTTAAAAGGGATTTCATTGACACAGTTTGAGCGATTTGAGCGATTTGGGCAGGCATAATTGGTTCCTAAACAAAATAAATAGAGATTCTTTATGTGTTTGCTCGAGAAAAATTGAAACGAGTCAATAATTGAGCGGTTTGAGCGATTTTTATATTCTTGACTTTTTTTTCAATATTCTTGACTTTTAAATAAATATAGGTTAAATTGGTGGCGCATCTAGTAAGATCTTAGATCCTACTAAGTGTTTATACAGTAATAAATCGAAAAAGGGAGGGAAATATGGCACAATTTGGATATTCGGAATCAGTCAAAAGAACGCCATTGCATCAACGCATCATGGCTAATTTACGGGTTCAAGCAAGTTGGATTGACAAAGTAACTGGAAAATTGATCTTGGTTGAGGGATTAACGGAAAATATTGGAGAGACAAGTGCTTTGGTAAATTTGGAAACTCTCCCGCCGGTTGGAAGTGAAGTTTCTTTGCGTGTAATTGACGAAGAGAAAACTTTAATTGAAGTGCCGACGGAAGTTATTCGCGTAGAACGCGATCCAAGCAAACCTTTAGCTGCGCTTTCTATAGGTGAAAATCTAAAAAATTGGAAACAAAACGTTATGACTGCGGCACAAGAATGGGTTGTTCGTCAATGGAAACTTAATTACGAAGAAGAATGGGTCTAATCCTAGCTTAATTAGCAATAATAACATTAGCGGAATTGTTTGAATAAAACTTTTCCGCTTTTGCTTTTTTGTAAAGATTTGCAAAGATTAAAGAGTAAAAACCTTTGCTTGGCAAACCGAAACAATATTCCAGGCATCTTTTTAACGGAATGAAAAAACTTTTATTTTTAGCCTTTATTTTATTTTCTGCTACTTTTGTATTTGCACAGGAAAAACCTTTGACGCAAAGCGAATACGTCAGTTTGCTCAATGATTTACAGCGCAATCCGAGCATCAAAACAGAGGTTATCGAAGCCGTCCGTCGTCGCGGGATAGATTTTCCAATAACTGACGGTTTAATTAGTCTAACCAGAACTAAAAGTGGCGCAGATCAGGAATTGACACGAACTTTGAGAGAGGCAGGTCGCCGAAAGGAAAATCCGACGGCTTTTCAACTTCCTTCAGCTACGGAAAGTGCCGAAGTTTTAGCAAAAGCACGCACTGCAACTCTCACAGCCGTTGATGAAATGCCGGATTTTGTGGTCAAACAAATGATTCAGCGCGGAATTTCATACGCGGGAACGGGTAATTTCACCAATCTTGATCGGTTGGTAGTTGCGGTTAGCTATCGCTCGCCTGACGTTTCAGGAGCAAATGGTGCAGAAGAATATAAGGTCTTGACCATCAATGGGGTCTTGCAAAATGATACCAGACCAAAAGGAAGCTATTTTGATGTTGGCGGAACCAGTTCAACGGGGGAATTTGTGACAGTTTTAGCAACGATTTTCAAACCGGAAAGTGATACAAAATTTGAGGCTGTTGATACCGATGTGATCCGTGAACGAAAGGCAATTGTTTATAATTTTACGATTTCGGTAGATAAGAAACCCGAAAGTATTTCGTATGGCAATATTGATTCAACCATCGCGGGAATGCAGGGCAAAATTTGGATTGACCGCGAAAAATTTCGGGTTTTACGAATCGAAAGTAATGCCACCGATATTCCGTCCGATTTCAAAGTTCGGGCAGCAAAACGCATGATCGATTACGATTGGGTCAGCATTAACAACGAAAAATTTTTGCTTCCATTATTATCTGATGTCCGTTTAACTACACGAGAGGGCAAAGAACAAGCTGAAACCCGAAATGTGATCCGGTTTAAGGAATATCAAAAATTTGGTTCGGAAGTTAAGATTTTGGATGATGATAATGAAGTTCCGGCTGAAAAAGTGAAGAAGCCTTAATCTTTGAAAAAGTCAACGCCAAAATAAGTTGCAGCAATAATTAGGGCGAGCCAAACCAGTCCTTTTATAAAGAAAAACAGAAATCCCGCCACACCAAATCGTTTCATCCATTTGATGGCGGGACATTTTCTTTTTGTTGGCGTTTCTTCCATCCTCAAGTTAAAATAACTTTTCTGCTTAAACTTTTCAAACTTTTACCGGATAAAATTGCCTAAGATATGAAAAAAGTTTTCCTAATTCATTTTTTTGCTTTAATTTTTGGAGTGTCTTGGCTTTTTGCGCAAACTGCGCCGGTTAAGGAATTAAACAAACGCGAGGCTGATTTGGTCGAACTAATTAAACTTGATAAAACTATAAAACTCGATATTCGCTACGCCCGGAGCGATAATTTTGTGGGTCGTCCCGTTTATAACGAAGCGCGGGCTTTTTTGCAGCGTCCTGCTGCCGAAGCACTTTTACAGGTTCATCAACAACTGAAAAAACAAGGTTTAGGATTAGCAATTTTTGACGGTTATCGTCCGTGGTCCGTCACCAAACTCTTTTGGGAGGTCACTCCCGAAGACAAACGCAAATTTGTCGCAAATCCGAAAAACGGCTCGCGTCACAATCGTGGCTGTGCAGTTGATTTGAGCATTTACGATTTAAACACCGATAAACTTTTGCCGATGCCGTCAGATTTTGATGATTTTTCCGATAAAGCGCATCCCGAATTTGCAGGCGGAACGACAGAAGAAACGAAGAATCGTAATATGTTGCGAAAGATGATGGAAGCTGTCGGATTCACTGTCAATGAAAATGAGTGGTGGCATTATGATTTCAAAGATTGGCGTGAATACGGAATTTACGACATTGCTTTTTCCTCAATCAAGCACGAAGAAAAGGAAAAAACCAAGATTAAGGAAAATAAAAGCCTAAAAAAGTATTTTGATGAAGCCGGAGTGACGGGCGGAATTGTCATTTACGATTTAAAGAGAAACCAATACACGGTTTTCGACAAAACCCGAATGAATACACCTTTTGTTCCTGCTTCAACTTCAAAAATAATCCATTCTTTAATTTTTCTCGATTCGGGCGTTTTAAGGGATGATTCCGAAGTTCTGAAATGGGATGGAGTCAAACGCTGGGTTGATGAATGGAATAAAGACCATAATTTACGTTCGGCTTACAAAGTTTCAGCAGTTTGGTTTTATCACGAAGTTTCAAAAAGAATGTCCCGTGAGACGATGCAGAAATATTACGATTTATCCAATTATGGAAATCGCAACACAAATGGTTTTGGTGACACTTATTGGGTCAAAGGCGATTTGCGAATTTCACCCAAAGAACAGATAGATTTTTTGGTCAGACTTTACGAAAATCGTTTACCATTTTCACCGCAAGTCATTGCAAATGTGAAAGATATAATGATTGACGAGAAAACGAACACTTATACTTTGCGAGCCAAAACAGGTTGGTCGGATGCTTATACGCCGCAAGTCGGCTGGTGGGTTGGGTATATCGAAAGAGCCGACAATGTTTATTTCTTTGCGACGGAAATTGACATCAATAAAAATGAAGACGCGGCAAAACGGAAAGAAATTACCCGTAATGTTTTGAAAGAAATGAAAATAATCGAATAAATTTCAACCTAATTATTTTGGTTTTACATCAAACTTAACCTCAAATCCAACAGGAATTTTTGGCACTAAAACCCATAAATCATATTGACTCAATGCCCGGCAAGTTGAACCTTTTGGATCGTCATAACTGATATTGAATAAATATTCTTTCGATTTTTCATCCTTGTTAAGGTGAAATTCCAATCCAGCCGGACGACGACAGTAACCCGAATTGATTTCAATGCCGAGCAAACTGTTTTTTTCAAAATCAATCTTTTCGACATCTTTCAAACACCTCTCACGACTGGCATCATTACGAACTGTTTTCAGATAAGTTGCCTCATCTTTGATAACAAATTGTTTATTGAAATACGTTGGAATACAGCCTTTTAAGTCAATTTCGCGGCTTTCCAGAGTCTGAAATTCTGATTGCTTTGCTAATGAATTGTCGGAAACAAATTTATCTGAATTATCTCTCAAATTTTCGGTTAATACTTGAGAAAATTCAACTTTGTAATCATTTGGAATTTTATTAATTACGAGCCACCCGACATAAGTTCCACCGGCCCGACAGCCGCCCCAATAATTAAAAATCTTGACTTGATAAGTTTTAGTTGAATCGTTGCGAAAAACTTTGGAGTTTGCCTGCATAAAACAATCTCCACCGACACGATAACCAATCAGACTTTGTTTAGTAAAATCGATTTTTAAAATTCTCGCCATCGAACATTCTTTATCAGCCATTAAGGTTTTGAAACTTTCGTTGTCATAAACCATATTTTTAGCAATAAAGCACCGAAAATACCGTGAACCGATCTGCTGATGAATCGTAACTTCACTCTTTTGAGGTATTTGTGCTTGGTTGGAAATTGTGGAGCAAAGCGAAATAACAATCAATAATAATTTTACAAATCTTTTCATAGCGGCTAGATAAAAACGGCAAAAACTTCATTTGAATAAACCATCCCTTTTTTAGTTAATTTAAGCTGATCGTTTTCAAATTCTATTAGTTCTGCTTCTTCCAAATGTTTCAAATCTTCAGCAAATTTGCTGAGCAAATCAATGCCAAAACGCTTTTTGTATTCCTTTAAATTCAAGCCTTTAGTTAGTCTTAAATTAAGGAACGCAAATTCTCCTGCAACTTGCATTGCCTCAAGCACGTTTTTTTCAACAATCGGTGAAGCTCCGTTTTCAATCATTTGGACATATTTATTTGTATCGCGTTCGTTTGCCCAGCGAGTTTGTTTGCCGTCAAAAGAATGCGCCGAAACGCCAAAAGCAAAAACCGGCTCGCAAAACCAATATTTTGAGTTATGTTTTGATTCAAAATTCGGTTTAGAAAAATTAGAAATTTCGTATTGTTGATAGCCAAATTCTACAACTTTTTCGAGCATCAATTCATACATTTCCGCTGCTAAATCTTCGTCAGGAAAAGGCTGGCGTTTGGAGCGAATCTGTTCCGCTAATGGAGTCGCCTCATGAATTTCGAGCAGATATAACGAAAGGTGCTCGGGCTCTAACTCCAATGCTTGATTCAAATTATCTTCCCAATTCTGCAAAGTTTGATTTGGCAAACCCGCGATCAAATCAAACGAAATATTGTCAAAATTTGCTTGGCGCAATAGCTGAAAAGTCTTTCGCGCATCATTTGCATCGTGGCCGCGAGCGAGAAGTTTTAAAGCCCGATCATCAAAAGTCTGCACTCCAAAACTTGCCCGATTAACGCCTAAACTTTTAACTTCCTGCAATTTTTCGAGCGTTACGGTTGCCGGATTCATTTCTAACGTAAATTCGATTTTGGGAACAATAGAAAAAGTTTGGTTCAAGACAGTGAGAATTTTTTCCAGCTGCTGAGGGGATAAAAGTGACGGAGTTCCGCCGCCGAAATAGATAGTTTCAACCGAATTTTGAATTTTGAATTTTGAATTTTGAATTTCTAAACAGAGTGCGGAAACATATCTTTCAACTGCGTCATTATTTCGATAAACATCGGTCGCAAAATCGCAATACGAACACCGCGATTTACAAAAAGGAATGTGAATATAAATTCCGGCTGACATTAAATTATTCTACGCTGAAAAAGATTTCCGAACAAAAATAAAAAAACTTCGTTAATAAACTCAGCTATGGAAAAGGTTTCTTATTACGCAAATATCGTTTCGCTTTCAATTTTGATGATTTGTTGGGTGGCGTTTGCCGTTCGCTTTTTTATGTGGAAAAAACCGGAGTCCGCGCCTGATGCCAAGCGTTCAAATGTCTCGATTATCGGCATCATTCTGCAAGGGTTAGGCTTTGGATTAGTTTGGAGTCTGCGTCGAGAACTTTTTTCGCCGTTAATTTCCGAACAATTTTCGGTAAATTTAATTTTGCAGGTTTTGGTGATTGCTATCGCTGTATTTTCAGTTTGGCTGGCGGTTTCAGCCATTCAGGAACTCGGAAAACAATGGAGTTTAGCCGCGCGTTTGACTGAAAATCATAAACTTATCACCAGCGGAGTTTATCAAATCGTCCGCCATCCGATTTATACAGCCATGTTTGGAATGATGCTGGCAACAGGATTGGCGATTAGTCATTGGATTGCTTTGCCGATTGCCATAATTGTTTTTTTTATCGGCACTAAAATTCGCACCGTGGCCGAAGAAAAACTCTTGCGTGAGGCATTTCCCAATGAATATGAAAAATATGCCGCTCAAGTTGCGCCGATCATTCCATTTGTCAAAATTTAGTTTTCCAATTGATTTTCGAGCGAAGTTTTCCAAGCATTTTCCAACTCATCAATAGTTGCGGAAATAACTTCTGCACCGTTGACCTTGATCTTTAAACTATCACCTGAAACTTTTCCTATTACCGCAAATGGACATTCGCCGACACTTTCTTTGATTATGTCCAATTTATCGGCGGTAAAACTGATGATAATTCGTGAAGGCGATTCGCTGAAAAGCTGTGCTGTTGGGTCTAAATTTTCATCATTCAATTCTATATCTGCACCGACTGCATCACGATTTAAGGAAGAGAAACAAGTTTCGGCAATGGCAATTGCTAAACCACCGTCTGAGCAATCGTGAGCCGATTTGAGTAAATTTTTATCCGATAATTTCAGGCAGGTATCCTGAACAAGTTTTTCCAAATTCAAATCCAGTTTTGGAACTTCACCATTTTCGATTAATTCATCGGTCGTTAAACCTAAAATCGTTTGAGCATATTCGGAAACGCTTAAATCATCATTTGTTACGCCGAGCAGAGCAATTATGTCGCTTTCAGATTTAAACCCTTGAGTAACAAGTTTGCGGACATCTTCTAAAAGCCCGACCATCCCGATTGTCGGAGTTGGCAAAATTCCTTTGCCGTCGGTTTCGTTATAAAAAGAAACATTTCCCGAAATAACAGGCGTTTCAAAAACTTTACAGGCTTCGGTCATTCCGTCTATTACTTCGGAAAAACTCCACATTACTTCGGGACGTTCGGGCGAGGCAAAATTCAAGCAGTTCGTCACGGCAATTGGTTTTGCGCCAACACAGACGTTATTTCGTGCGCTTTCGGCAACCACGAGTTTAGCTCCTTCGCGTGGATTGACTGCGACATATCGCCCGTTTCCGTCCAAACACATCGAAATTGCCCGTCGGGTTTCTTTAACACGCACCACAGCCGCATCTGCTCCCGGTAAAATTGCCGTATTTGTCCGCACCATCGTATCGTATTGGCGATAAACCCAGTGTTTAGAACAAATATTTGGAGAGGCGAGAAGTTTTTTTAAGACTTCATTTTGATCTTTGATCTTTGATCTTTGATCTTTGATTTTTATCTCTTTTTCTCCTTTTCTCCCTTTCTCCTTTTCTTCTGGGGGAGTCATTGGTCTGTGATATTTCGGCGCATTATCAGTGACAGCCATAATTGGCATATCAGCTTCGATTTTGCCGTGGTGAATGATTTTGAGTCTGTCGCCTTCGACCACTTTGCCGATCACAACTGCATCCAAATCCCATTTTTTGAAAACATCAACGACTTCTTTTTCGCGTCCTGATTTAGCTACAATCAGCATTCTTTCCTGCGATTCGGAAAGCATCATTTCATAAGCTGTCATCCCGGTTTCGCGTTGCGGAACGAGGGTTAAATCCAATTCCAGACCGGTTCCGGCGCGAGCCGCCATTTCGACCGAGGACGAAGTCAATCCTGCCGCCCCCATATCCTGAATTCCGGCAATTGCTCCGCTTCTCATTGCTTCCAGACAGGCTTCGAGCAGGAGTTTTTCTAAAAACGGATCGCCAACCTGAACGGTTGGGCGTTTTTCCAAGGCTTCTTCGTCAAATTCAGCCGAAGCCATAGTTGCGCCGTGAATTCCATCACGTCCGGTTTTTGCACCGACATATAAAATCGGATTTCCCACGCCTTCCGCTTTGCCGAAAAAGATTTGGTCTTTGCGAACAATGCCGAGTGCAAAGGCATTAACTAACGGATTTAGGCTGTAGGCCTCATCAAAAACAACTTCGCCGCCAACCGTCGCAGTTCCGAAACAATTACCGTAGTGGGCAATTCCGTCTACACAGCCTTTCAAAATTGATTTGTTGCGATTGCCATGTTTTTTATCGTCAAGCGGACCGAATCTGAGCGAATTCATTAAGGCAATCGGACGCGCACCCATTGTGAAAACATCGCGCAAAATTCCGCCGACTCCGGTTGCCGCGCCTTGAAATGGTTCGATAAAACTTGGGTGATTGTGCGATTCGACTTTGAAAGCGACACACCAGTCATCGCCAATATCAACCACGCCCGCATTTTCGCCCGGAGGCACAATCACACGCTCACCAGTTGTCGGAAGTCTTCCTAAATGGACTCTGGAAGATTTGTAACTGCAATGTTCAGACCACATTACACTAAAAACACCAAGTTCGGTGATAGATGGTTCGCGTCCCATTATTTCAAGAAGCTTGGTGTATTCCTCGGCAGTTAATCCATGTTGTTGAATGATTTCGGGCGTGATTGCAGACATTAATTCTTAAGTCCTCGGTTGAAAAATTTAAAGCAGAAATAAACAAAAGAGTTTATGCGTTCTGAGCGATTTTTTCAAATCAGACTACATAAACTCTTGGTTAAATTCTAATTTGATTGAATGTATTAGGCTAAAGCCGCCATTCCCATTGCTTCCCATTCTTCCTTAGCGGGACCATAAACACCGTGGACTTTAAGTCCGGCTTGACGCATTAAAATCGTCATTTGTCCGCGATGATGAGCAGCATGCATCAGAAAACAAGTCAAGGCAAAACCTTTAGTCCAGGTTTCTCCATACATCGGAATTTTATCGGTCAAATTTTCATCTTGCCAGTGTTTTGGCAATTCTTCATTCAAAGATTTTACCGCTTTTTCAAATTCCGCAACTATTTCTGCTACAGTATTGGGCGTTTCGGCTGAAGGCTTTGCACCATCAATTTTAATTCCCGCACTGGCAAAAAATTCTTCAATCGTAGTGACAATATGCCAGGCTAAAAAGCCGAGCGAACGTCCGTTTTCGGTTACTTTTTGATTGAGCGATTCATCGGTTAATCCATTGAAAATCTTTAGTGTCTCACTTGCTTCATAATCCCAAACGCCCTGAAAATCTTTAATTTTTCGATACATGATTTTACCTCTTTTATTGATTTGATATGAAATAATGTTGCAACAATGAAACTAACATTTAAAAAAGAAAGTTTCAAATTTTATCATCTGAAACTTTCTGCTTCCAAAATTATTTCTGCGCTGACGAAGTTTGTTTTTCAATTTCGGTTCGCAAAGTATTGACCACGATCTTTCCTTGTCGGTTGTAGATCATCGCGCCTTTACCGTCAAAGAAAATAGTAAATGGCAACCCGCCGCCCCAATCTTTGTAAACGCTTGAAATGGCTTCGCTCTCGTCCGCAACTTTGAGCAAATAGGTCGGCATTCCGGCATTCATTTTGCCCAAAAATTTTGGCACTCCCGTATTGATTTCTTCCAGATCATCTAGCGTAATCGTAATAAAATCAATTTTCCCTTTATAATCGTTGTCAATTTTGACTAGATCAGGAAATTCTTCGACACATGGACCACACCAGGTTGCCCAAAAATTAACCAGCAAAGGCTTTTGATTTTCGCCTTCACGTTTGAGCAAATTTTGCAGTGCAACGGCATCGATTTGCGTTACTTTTGGTAAGTCTGCAGCTGGAGTAGAAGGAGATTTTTTGGCAGCCGTTGTAGTTTTAGGAGCAGTTTTGCCAGTAGTTTTTTGAGCAAAAACTTCGGGCGTAGAAAAACCTAAAACAAAACTTAACCCAATCGCCAAAACTGCGGCGAAACTAAATATTTTTGAATTCATAAAACTTTTAATAACTATTCTTTACGTTTAATGGTGCAGCCAAAAGCTTTGGTGCTGTTTTTGCTAATTGCCTTACCGCTTAAATATTCGTCCAAAGCTACGCGTAAATATGGTGAAGTAATATTACTTCCGCTTTTATCATTGTCAATCGCACCATGATAGGCAAGTTTATTATCCTTATCAAAAAAGAAAACTTCAGGGGTTGAAACGGCTCCAAATTTGTCGGCAATCACATTTCCTGTGTCAATCAACATCGGGAATTTGTAATTTTCTTCGGCGTGCGATTTTACCCAAGTAAGTGATTCGGTGGCGTTTGAATTGATACCAATAAAGTTAATTCCTTTGGCTTTATAATCGGCAACAACTGCATTCAAACGGTCATTATAGCCTTTGACAACCGGGCATTGAGCCGAAAGAAACACAACCATAGTTCCTTTTTCGCCTTTTAATTCGTTAAATGATTTTTCAACTCCGTTAATATCGGAAAGTTTGAAATTTTCAACTGTCGAACCAATGGTGAACTCACCTGCTCTGGCGTTTGAAACTGTCAAAACGAACACTAACAATAAGATGGAAAACAAAATACTAACACGCTTCATTTTTAAGACTCCTCTCTAATTGATATTTGGGCTTTTAGTTTAACAAATTAAAGATTATCTTGGAAAGATAAAATTATTACAAAATAATAATGTTTAAGTTAAGCTATTTTATTCCCTATTTTTTAGACGTTAGAAACAAGAGTTTTGTTCAAAAAAATAATCGGCATCCAAAATAAACTTTGAAACGAAATTATTGATAAAAAACGAACTTTGAGAAATTGTTTCACAGATGAAATAAATGGTATAATAAAACTTTACACAATGCTTTCCAACGGAGAAAAAATCGGACATTATCGAATAAATTCCGCTATCGGTGCGGGTGGAATGGGAGAAATTTATCTAGCCTTGGATACACGATTAAATCGTGATGTCGCGATCAAAATTTTACCGGTTAAATGGTTGGAAAATGATTCGGCAGTTGAGCGTTTTATGCGTGAAGCCCGGGCTATTTCGACTTTGAATCATCCGAATATTCTGACGATCTACGATATTGGCGAACATCAAAATATTAAATTTATTGCGACCGAATATGTCGAAGGGCAAACTCTCAGACAAAAAATGTCCAAAACGACCTTAGCTCTAAATGAAATCCTCGATATAGTTATCCAAATTGCCGAAGCCCTTTCTGCCGCGCATGATGCAGGAATCACTCATCGCGATATAAAGCCCGAAAATATTATGCTCCGTCACGATGGATACGTAAAGGTTTTGGATTTTGGAATTGCCAAATTATTGGAAAGAAAGAGAGACAAAGAGAAAGAGAAACAGCGGGAAGATGACGAAACTCTGATACTTTCTTCTGATTTCCCCGTCACCCCGTCTTTAAGTCTCACGAGTCCCGGAATGATAGTGGGGACAGTCGCCTATATGTCACCTGAGCAGGCGCGTGGTTTAGAAATTGATTTTCGCAGCGATATTTTCAGCCTTGGCGTGATGCTTTACGAATTAATTGCCGGACGAATGCCTTTTAGCGGTGAAACGCCAAGTGATATTTTAGCAGCGATTTTGAAAACGGAGCCTCGAACGCTTTCGGAAATTGTTAAAAATATTCCGTCTGAACTGGAATGGAGCGTCGCTAAAGCCCTTTGCAAAAATATTGACGAACGGTATCAAACGATTCGTAATTTTTTGAGCGATTTGCGAAAGATAAAGCAACGTCTGGAATTTGAAACCGTTTGGCAGCGAATCAGCGATTCAGGAATTGAAACCCTTCCCGAAACCCAAGCGACACGGATTTTACCGAAAAGTTCGGTCAGTCTTGTTTCTCGAAAAAAACAAACCCGCAAATCTATTGATTCTTTAGCTGTTTTGCCACTCGTTAATTTTGGCGGAGATGAAAATACCGAATATCTTTCGGACGGGATTACAGAGTGCATCATCAATTCTTTAACCAAACTGCCAAAACTGCGCGTAGTTCCCCGAAATACGGTTTTTCGTTACAAAGGACAAGAAATCGATTCGCAAAAAATTGGTGAAGAACTCGACGTTCGCGCTCTTTTTTTAGGGCGGGTGATGAAATTGGGCGATTCAATTATCGTCAAAACCGAATTGATTGACGTGGCTAAAGATTCGCAGATCTGGGGCGAACAATATCGCCGTCCGATGACCGATATTTTTACGCTTTTAGAAGAAATTGCCGAGGAAATCAGCGAAAATTTACGGCTCAAACTTTCAGGCGATGAAAAGAAAAATTTGGGCAAGCGTTACACGGATAACGCAGAAGCCTATCAGTATTATCTGAAAGGTCGTTATTTTGTGACAACAAAACGCACCGAAGAATGGATCAAAAAAGGAATTGAATTTTTTAATAAAGCGATTGACCTTGATCCGAATTATGCGTTGGCTTATTCGGGAATTGCCGAAGCCTACGGTTTTTTTGCTTCTTCGACAGGCGGTTGGTCGCCAAATGAAGCTTATCCAAAAGCCAAAGCGGCTGCCTTAAAAGCTCTCGAACTGGATGATGCACTGGCAGAAGCACATTGTTCGCTTGGCTTTTCTCTTTTGCTCTACGATTGGGATCTGGCCGGAGCCGAACGCGAATTTTTACAGGCTCTTAAACTTAATCCTAATTATCCAAATGCTCACGATGGTTACGGATTTTATTTAAAAGCTGTGGGAAGACACGCTGAAGCTATCGAAAAAGGAAAATTAGTGCTTCAGCTTGAACCGCTTTCAACTTTTGCACATGTGAGCCTCGGCTATGCCTATTATTTTGCCCGGGATTACAAAAAAGCGATTGAAGAATGCAATAAAGCATTGGAGATGGACAAAAATTTAACTTTTGCCTATCGAAATATCGGATTGGCTCATTTGCAGTTAGGCAAATTTGAAGAAGCAATCTCCGCGTTAAAAAATGCGGTCAAATATTCATGCGGTGGATTAGCCTTTGAATCATATTTGGGTGTGGCTTTTGCGCTTGCCGATAGACGTCAGGAAGCCTTGGAAGTTTTAGAAAATCTCCACGACCTCGACCGTGAATGTTACGTTCCGGCATATAATTTTGCAATGATCTACGCGAGCTTGAACGAATTAGATAAGGCTTTTGAATGGTTTGAACAATCATTAAAAGAACGATCAGGTTTTCTCCCGTTTCTCAAAGTTGAACCGATTGTGGATAATTTGCGGTCAGATGTCAGATTTCAAAATCTGCTTAAAAAAATCGGCTTGGAAAAATAGAAATTAAAGCTTCAAATTACTTCCTGTCTTATCTCCATATTTTCCTCTATTCATAGTCAAAACGATAAATTAATGATAATTTTGGCAAGAAATTTAAGTGATTTTTCGGTTTTGAATTTATTATTAGTTATTTTTAAAAAATATGATTGCAAAAATTAGAAATAGGAATATTATAAACTTGATTTAGATTTTCTCCCAAAATCCATTCATCGGAGGAGAAAAACCATGAATTGGACAATTGAATTTATTGAACACTTAGATCTGATAAAAGTAATCTACGAAGGAAAATGTTCGGTAGAGGATAGTATTCGTGCAAAACAAGCATATCTCTCAAGCAAATATTGGCAACCAGGAATGAGCGTTTTGGTAGATTTCAGACAAGTAAAATTTGATT
>DAORIL010000042.1:0-18727 GCA_035438525.1 Pyrinomonadaceae bacterium | reverse complement strand
AACTAAAATGGTGTAGCTTTTATAAGCATAATCAACCACTCCAGTGAGATTTTTCAAGGTTGCGCCAGAGGTAACATCAATCGGTTTGGCACCCGTTTGCGAATCGCTGTCAATCCGTAAAAGTTCAGGATTCATATCAAACGTTGGAGTTGTTTGCGGCAATTTATCAATAAATTTAGTTAAAAAATCAATTCCGGGTTCACGAAAAGGACGTGGAGTTCCGGCAATCACTCCAAAGAAAACTCCATCCGAAGTTGCTTCACCTGTTTTTTCATTGATGCGTCCGCCGGTTGGTGCTACGACATTCAAAACAGCCACACTAACCCGCATCCCTTCAAATCTTTCCATCTGGTCAATTTGTCCGGTCGGGCTTAATTCTGCGCTGGTTAGTTCAATCGGTTTCGGCAACGGATTTTTTGAAGACACTACTTTGACACTCGGACGGGTGATTTCGGTGATCGGCAAAAAAAAGCGTTCGTTACGCGGAGTATAATCGGAAATGCTGCCGCTGACTTCCACCAAATCTCCGGCTGAAACATTTACCGCGTCCTGATTCATAAAAACATAAATCCCTTCACTCGTTTTAGGATTTCCGTCAACCTCCGCATCAGGCGTTTGAATATAAAAACCGCGCCGGACAATCGCTGTCACAATGCCACGAGTCGTAACCAATTTTCCATCCATTGACGACCGATTGCCTTCACCCTGGATTTGGCTGATCGGAACTAAAGTTTGGGCAGATACAAAAATTGCAGAAAATAAAATTGTTAATAGAATACAAACCTTAAAATATTGATGTTTCACTTGATTTTTCCTTTGATGTTGATTTAGAAACTGCGCTTTTGATGATAAAAGTGTTTTATTTAGTTTTCTTTAAAAATCACCCGATCAACACTCAAACATTTCTAAATTACTTTATAATTTTCCAAAAAGCATCAATACGCCAATGACGATAAACGCCGCTGCTACAATTCTTTGAAGCCATTCGGTAGGAACATATTGACTTAAAACGCCGCCAAAAACAACTCCGATCAAGGTGACAGCCACCAATGCCAGACTTGCGCCCAGAAAAACCGAGATTTTCGATTCCGTGCTGGAAGTCATTGTAATAACAGCTAGTTGGGTTTTGTCACCAAGTTCGGCAAGAAAAAGAGTTACGAATGCAGTTGCGAAAATTTTCCAATCCATTTGAAAAGTTTAGCAAGTCGGGGGAAGTTTAGAAAGTTAGGAACGGTTCAGGAAGTTAAGGATATTCATGAAAGTTGGGAAGGCTAAAAGTCTTCTTTACTTCCTAAACTTTCTAAACTTCCCAAACTTCATCAACTAATCTCTTAAACTCCAACAATTTTCTTTAATTGTGAAGTGATGGAGAATTTATCGTAATAGGCTAGACGCTGATTGATAAGCGCAAGGATTTTTTGAACTGTGTTGCGGTGAACCTCAGCAAATTTTGAATTTGCAGCAAGTTTATCGAGAATTTTGCGGAGTGATTCGATAATGCTCGTGACAAAAAGTTTGGCACTAACCTGTTCCTGCATCGAAACTTTTCCATCCCCATAAGCAAAAATCTGGCTTGTTGGACTCAAGAACGGATAATCAGCAGAAATTTCCGATCTCGCTTTGGAGAAAGCGGATTTGAAATCAAGTTTGGCTTCGGCTAAAGATTTATCAACCGTTCCTAACAATTCACCGGTTAAACCTAAAAGCGTCTGCCAATCCTGAACGGTAAGTTGGTTGTTTCGCGCTTTTTTCTCAAACTTATTGCTCAAATCAAACGGAAGTTTCAGGTGATTTGCTAAAGACTCCTTTTTCTTCGGTGATTCCGGGACTTTAACATTTTTAGTAACTGTTCCATTTTGTCCAGCCGTCGCCGCTACCGTTTGAACGACTTCGAGAGGCTTCTTAACTGCTTCAACAGTTTTCGGAATTGGAATGGAATTTTCTTTTATTGCGTTTGCAGGAACTTGAATTTGGGGTTTGGATTCAGTCTTTTGAGCCTCAATAGTTTTTGGGACTTCTACAACTTTCTTGACTTCCTCAACTTTCTGAACTTCCTTAACTAATTGATAAACGTCAATTGTTCCGCCGGCTTCGCGGGCACGAATCAAAAGACGTTGAAAGGCTTCTTCGCCTTCGGCAATCCGCCCCGAAATTTTATCATGTTCACGGACGCCGATTTTATTTTGCTCATACAAAACTATCTCAGCTTCATAATTATTTAAGTGCACCCGAATTCGCCCGTTAAATTCACGATGGCGCAGATATTTGACCAACGCCGAAAGATTAACAAACGCAGTATCTAAATTTTCATAAAGCGGACGATTATTCATTTGGTTTTTAATTAAAAACAGTTCCTCTCAAAAAAGTCTATCAAAACTGACAATTTTGTCATAATTAGATATTTTAAACGGGGCTTTTTGGTATTAAAGAACTAATTTCGCAAAATTTCCATTGCTTTTATTAAAAAATTCGTTCAAAATTCGCAAACAAAGCAATTTCAATTCCAAATAATAAATTCCAAAATCCAACTTTAATAATTTGGAACCAGCAAAAAATTATGAGTAATTCAATATTTCGCAAAAAATCTATCGAAAGAATTCAGAAGGATGCCGCTCTTGGTTTAAGCGATGCAGAACACAGCAGCAGCGGACTGCGTCGGACGCTTGGCGTTTTTGATCTAACTCTAATGGGTGTTGCCGCCATCATCGGTGCGGGAATCTTTGCTATGGTCGGCAAAGCCTCATTTGACGGCGGTCCGGCAGTTATTTTCCTTTTTATGTTCACAGCTGTCGCTTGTGCTTTTTCTGCGTTATGCTATGCCGAATTTGCTTCGCGGATTCCAGTTGCAGGGTCAGCTTATACCTACGCATATGCTTCGATGGGCGAGCTTTTGGCATGGATCATCGGTTGGGATTTAATCGTTGAATATGCTATCGGAAATATTGCGGTGGCAATTTCGTGGAGCGATTATTTTACGGGCTGGCTCAAAGGATTTGGGATAAATGTTCCATTGCATTTTACGATGGATTATCTAACGGCAAGCCGTGGTTTTACTGCAGTTACCGAAGCCATGACCAAAGGCGAAACGCTTGATGCTTTGAAAAATGCTTGTGAAAAAACTGATGCAGCAATTAGTTGCGGACAGCTTGACGCATATTCGGCTTATGCCAATGCACCACATATTGGAAGCCTTCCGATTGTCTGCGATTTGCCCGCGCTTTTGATTACATTGGTTATTACGTCATTAGTTTTTATCGGAATTCGTGAAGCAAAATGGGCTGGTAACGGAATGACGATTTTGAAAATCGGCGTCATTTTGATGGTGATTTTTATGGGATTGTTTTACGTTAACCCATCAAACTGGTCGCCATTTGCGCCAAACGGCATAACCGGTGTGTTAAAAGGCGTTTCGGCGGTCTTCTTTGCTTATATTGGATTTGACGCTCTTTCGACCACTGCGGAAGAATGTAATAACCCTCGCCGTGATTTGCCGCGAGCGATGATCTATTCGCTGGTTATCTGCACGGTCTTATATTGTTCGCTGGCGTTAGTTTTAACCGGAATGATTAGTTACACCAAGTTAAATGTTGGTGATCCGTTAGCCTTTGTTTTCGGTCCCGAAGGTGCAAATATTCCCTGGCTGGCCGGAGTCATTGCAATTAGTGCAGTTATTGCTTTAGCCACGGTTTTCCTCGTTTTCCAAATTGGTCAACCGCGTCTTTGGATGGCAATGAGCCGTGACGGATTGCTGCCAAAAGTATTTTCTTCGATTCATCCCAAATTCAAAACGCCCTGGTTTGCAACAATTATTACCGGTTTAGTGGTCGCAATTCCTGCTTTGTTTATGAATTTGACCGAAGTAACGGATTTGGCAAGTATCGGAACACTCTTTGCGTTTTTGATCGTCTGTGCCGGAGTTTTGTTTAAGGAAAAAGAATTCAGCGAAAGCGGAACGCGCTTTGTTCCGTATATCAGCGGACAATTTATCGTCCCTGTGCTATTGATGATTATTTTGGGCATTCTCTATTACTTTAATCCTACTATCTTTAGCGATTTCTTTAGTATTGTGCCGAAAGATGACGAATCGATGTTTCAAGCATTTACCCACAAAATTCCGTTAATTGCCTTTGTTTTACTTACAATTGTAATGATATTTCTTTGTTTAACCAAAAAACTTTCATTGATTCCGGTGCTGGGTGTTCTTTCCTGCACTTATCTGATGACTGAGCTTGGGTGGACAAATTGGTTCCGATTTGGCATTTGGCTAATTGTTGGATTAGTTATCTATTTCCTTTACGGACGTTGGAATAGTAATTTGAATAAAGAAGAAGCTTAAAAATTTACAATTCTTTACGTTTTTTTTATGGCTAATTGTTGTATCTTAGCCTCTAAGTTTTGAAAAACTTTTCTTAATTCTTAAAGGAGATAATTTTAATGAAGAAATTCGTATTTTTAGTAAGTTTAGTTGGTCTATTCGCTTTGAGTGCGTTTGCCCAAACGCCAAATTTTGCCGGCACTTGGAAACTAGATACCAGCAAATTAAACGAGCAAATGGCGGCAAGGATTGAAAGCCAAACTATCACAGTTGAACAAACAGCTACCGAAGTTAAAGCAACAACCGCAACTGTTCGTAAGCAACCACCCGCAGGCGGTGGCGGTGGCGGCGGTCAAGGCGGTGGCCAAGGTCGTGGGGGGTTTGGCGGCGGCGGTGATGGAACTGCTACCTATAAACTCGATGGTAGCGAAGTATTGACTGAGCGTGAAACTCCAAATGGCAAAATCCCAACCAAAACAACCGCTAAAATTGATGGTGGAAAATTAAATATTTCAGCATCAACGACTTTTAACGGTCCAAACGGCGAAATGACAACCACTAGCAAAACTACTTGGGAATTGTCAGCCGACGGTAAAACTTTAACCGTTAAATCAACTCGGATGACCCAAAACGGTGAAATGACAACCGAAACAGTCTATAATAAGAGCTAAGTGAATTTGAACTTACTTAAATTGAAAAGCAAGGGTTTCGGCTCTTGCTTTTTTAGTTTGTCGATAAAGTAGATGTGTTAGTTTTTGTCACGACGATTCTATCAGGAATTACAACTGTCGATGGTGCAATCTTTTTGGCTTTAATTATCTTCCGTAATTTTTCAGCTTTTTCCTCGTCCAGGTTAATTAAGTTTTTATAAATATTATTTGCTTTTTCTTTTTCCCCCATTTTATAAAAACAAAACCCTTGTTCATAGATCACATCAGTGTTTCTTGAATCAATTTCGAGCGACTTTCCAAATTTAATTACAGCTAAATCATAAGCTTTTTGATTTTCATAAATAATTCCTAAATTGAAATTGGCTTCAAATGAACTTGGATTTTTATCTAAAACCTGCAAAAACGTTCCTTTTGATTCTTCTAATCTGTTCATTTTTAAATAATTAGCTCCAATCAGCAGTCTGGCGTTTTCATTTTCGGAATCAATTTTCAAAAGCTGTTGCAGTTGTTTGATAGATTCATTATATTTTTTCAAATTATAGAGCACATCGGCATACGAGTAGAGAATCTTTACATCGTAATCAACAAATCTAACTGCCAGGTCTAATTTCCTTTCCGCCGAAGAATAATATCTCCCATCAAACAATGGTATTGATTGTTGATACAAAAATCTAGCCGATTTATAACGCTCATTGGCCGACATTCTTTCAATTTCCAGGTCACTGATATTTTCATCAACTTTGAAATTTGGTTCGAAGGTTGGTTCTATATTTACTACCGGTTTCTGCGTTACTGTTTTGCCTGAACCGGAACCTGAGCCGTTTCCGGCAGAAACATTTCTAACCACTCGATTTGGCGATACTAAACCTCGGAAAATAGCACCAAAGGTTGGAACAAAAACCGTTATTAAGATAAGAAATGCCAACAATTGTTTACTATCACCAACCGCTTTCAAATTGCTTTCGGCCTGCAAAAGTTTTTGAGCAAATGTTTCCGCTTTGCTCATCATTAGTTTTTGCTGCTGTTGGAGCATCGTTGAACCGCTGCGCAAAATTGACAGCAAATGTTCGATTTCCCGCTTAATTTTTCGACGGTTTTCCGTAAATTCGATCTCAAAACGGTTTTTGGCAACTTCCGGTAATTCCGAGTCTGGTTGAAACTCAAAATCTTTTTCGAGTTTTTCTCGCCATTCCAGCAAATAAGTTTTGGTTGCATCATCCAGCGCAAGCATTGGACGCAGACGTTTTTCTTCGATATCTGCGGCAGATTGTAATCCGTATCTGACCAAGACTGTAAGATAGATCGGACTTATATCTAAATCTGTCAGTTTATGGTGAGAGAGATAAAGTCTCAAATGATATTGAAATGCTTCCTCTTTTAAGTTTGCCAGTTGTTCGCGTCTTTCATTTTGCAATGCCTGATGGTCACTAATCTTTTGACGAATCAAAGTTAAATCATTATCCAATAAATTTTGACGATTGTTTTGTTTCCAATCATTTTCAAGTCTGATCCAGTTTTGACGTGCTTCATTGAGTTCAAGGTCCAGGTTTTCTCTATAATCTTTATTCAATTTTTGATTGATGAAATAAAAACCAAGTCCGACAAAAATGCCTAACGAAATTCCGCTACTGGCACCGCCTAAAACCGTCCAAATGAAAACCAGAACAAACTGCAAAAATACAAATATTCCAATTCGATTCCGGGCCTTTTTATTAAGTTCTAAAGCTTCTAAAGAAGGTAGTGGTAAAACTTCGGGCTTAAAGGGTTTTGCCGGAAGATTGCGCGGGACTTCTAGACTTGCCAACAAACTTTCGATTGTAAAAATATTAAAACCTTTTTCACCATTTTCATTACTGATAAATGGGAAAAGGATCAATCCTGTTTGAGCTTCGATTCCGCACCACGGACAAATCGTAAGTTCTTGAAAATAATAATGTCCGATGTGTGCCCCGCATTGTTTCAGATTATTGGATAAATCTTCGAGAGCCTCAATCCATTCCCGTGGTTCGGGGCGATTTTCGGTCATAAAGGCTTTTGTGAACATCACGGCTAAAGATGATGGAATCTGCGAAAGTGCAAGCGTTCCGGGAGGTTGTTTGACATTGGTAACACTTTGATTTCCATAAGCAAAACGATGCTCCCGAATACAATCTTCGAGTGATTTATCTTCTTCGCCCAGATAATTTCCGGCAAAAGGATGTCTACCGAGAAAAAGTAATTGGAAAATGATGACTGCCAATCCAAAATTGTCATGTTTTCTTTCGCGTATAACTTCGCCTAAATCAATCCCTTGCAGTTCAGGCGCGAGGTGCGTAGCAACTCCGACTTCGCAGGCATACCGCATTTTGTCGGTTTTAATGCTGTAACTATCACAATCAATCAATTTTACTGTTCCGTCAGCCAAAACTACACAGTTTCCGTGATTGACATCGCCCATAATGTGATCGTTTTTGTGCAGAACATAAAAAGCGCGGGCAACATTGGCGGCAGTGTGGAGAAGAAATTTCCAGGTTGCTTCGGGAAAATGAACTCGGCGGCTTTTTAATGAATAGAGTTCGTGAATTTCTTTGGCTTTGACATTCGGCATCACAAAACCAACGATTTTTCCATTTGGTTTGTCATGCAGAGTATCTACAATCCACGCTGCAACTTTAAGCAATCCGTCATTCCGATTGGCCGCCATCCATTGCAATTTTTCAGCTTTTTCCTTATCAATTGGCTCATGATAGATTTTGGCAACGAGTGATAAATCATTCGGACAATAAAAAACCGTTCCTTCACCGCCGCGTCCGATTTCAATACTCAAAGCGTAAGGTTTTCCGTTGCTGTCGTAAAAAGTGGGCATAAATCACCAATTAAAGATTAAAAGTTAAAAATTAAAAAAGTCCCGTAAATATTCGGTTTTCAAAAAAATTGCAATATCTTTAATTTTGCATTTTTCACTTTTTACTTTTTACTTTTTACTTACTTCCTTGATGCCAAAATTATCGTTTTGTCATCATCCGTTTTTTCATTAATTTTGGGCGAACCCAAAAAACTTTCGAGTTTTTCGTTCAAATTATTTCCGTTGCCATTGCGTAACGGCGCAATCATCGGCATCAGAAAAGGTTCGTGCGGCTGATTTGTTTGGTAATCAACCGCCACCGCAAAAATCCCATCCGAAAACAGGATCAAATCTTCGATTCGTTCCTCAATCAACTTAAACCGCAAATTTTCGCTTGCCGTTTCATCCGTCAAAAATTGAGTAACATTGACGTATTCCGAATCTTCGGGCGCAATCGCAAATTGATAACTTTTTGCTTCGCCCGAAGTTGAAAAGACCGCGCCGCCGTCACCGATTTGGAAAAATGCGGAATGATTTTTGCCAACTACCGCACCAACCAAGGTCGAAGCGTAATCACGAATCGTCTTTTTACTTTTTTTGGCTACTTTTGCAATCTTTTTTTGAAAAAACGAAATCCAAAATCTGCCGAATTCAAGATTTAAAGAACTAACCGAAGCATCTTGCGAATTAAGAAAATCCGCAACTTCTTTGATAAAAAACTGACAAGCGATTTCCGCTCCGACTTGCCCGTCCGTCGTGCTTCCCGCACCATCTGCAACCACAGCAATCAAAACTTCTTCATCTTTAGTTTTGACGGTTTGGCAAGCAAATCTGTCCTGACACTCCGTATTCTGATTGATATGAGACGTTCCAATTGCCGAAGCATGTGCGATGCGCCAATTTGAATTTTTCATTTGATTTTATTTCCCGCTAAACACGCGAAACATACGAAAAAAACGATTTATTTTCGCGTCTTTTAGTGTGTTTCGCGGGCAACAAAAATTACACTTCAGACCAACCATAAGGTTTGTAATCAGGAATCGAAACCGCATCGCCCGGATTTGACCGTGAAACATTTTTTAACGAAGCTGACAACCATAAGAAAAATTCTTTGAAACGCACACCGGACAGTTTCAACGGTTCACGCACCGAAATTTGATTGAGCACCTTAAAATCTGCATCCCGCACGCCTAAAGCAAAGAAAGAAAAAGACTTGCTTTCTTCACCTGCCCGAATAACATTTGGTAAATGTGCCCAATTATCGGTCGGTTCGCCGTCCGTAATCAAAAAAATCCATGGGCGAAAAAGTTTGATTCCGTTGTTACGTAAAATTTGTTTGCGGTTGCGTAAAAGCTCAAGACCTTTAGTCACTGCGCCTCCTAACGGCGTGTCTCCGGCGGCTTGCATCTGACGCGGACGAAACATATCAGCCGTGGCAAAATCTTGTAAAACGCTGACCGGACCAAACGTCACGATTGCGATTTCGACACGCTTCATCGCTAATGAATCGTTAAAGATTTCATCTCGAAAGGCTTGTAAACCTTGATTTAGTTCTTCGATTGAATTGCCTTCCATTGATCCTGAGGTGTCGAGCAAAAGCACGCAAGGGCAACGTGGTTCAGGATTTTCGGCAAACTCGGCAGCGGCAAACGGTTGTTGTTCGTCGTAGTTGTAAGTATTGCTTTCCATAAATCAATTTTCAAAAGATGGTTGTATAATAATGCTTTTTAATACTAAATAGCAATATTTTTTGTTCCTGTTAAAGATATGAAAATCAACGAAATAAAATTGCGCGAAATGGAAGTCCGAGGCGGAAAAAGCTATTTGGATGCAACAATTAATGAAAATGGCGACTTAGTTTTATCAGGTCAAGATTTAGGGGAATTCGTCGAACAAGTTTGGGGCGATTGGGATTATGAATATTGGGTAACGGTCAAAAGCGATTACAAAGATACAGTTTTATTGCATTTGATTAAAGACAAATTTGATAGCGAAACTAAATTTCAAGAATGGCTTAAATCAAAAGATATTCCGTCTGAATTTACGAGTTATGCCTAATAGATACTTGCAGTTTCCCTCTAATTAGTTAATCATTATCAAAACTTCTAAATGTCAGTAAAACAAATAAAATCAGTTGGAATTGTCGTCAAACCGAATCACGCTGAAGCTCTCGAAACGGCTCAGGAATTGTCTATTTGGCTCGGAGAACGGCAAATTTCCGCCAAGCAAAAAGATTTTGAAAATGTTGATTTAGCCGTTGTGCTGGGCGGAGACGGAACGATGATTTCTGCTGCCCGGCTTTTACAAAATTTGGATGTTCCGGTGCTTGGAATCAACTACGGCAGTCTCGGTTATATTACTGAATTTCGGATCGAAGAACTTTACGATGCTTTGGATGCGGTTTTAATCGGCGATTACGAGCTTGATAAACGAGTTACATTAGATGTTACTCACATTTGTAATGGCAAAGAAAAATCCAAAAATCGAGTTTTGAACGATGTCGTGATTAATAAAGCGGCTTTGGCGCGAATTATCGGCATCGAGGCGACGCTTGACGGACTTTACGTCAATCAATTTCGGGCGGACGGCTTGATTGTCTCAACTCCAACTGGTTCAACCGCTTATAATCTTTCAGCCGGCGGACCGATTGTTTTCCCTTCGATGAATGCAGTCGTGATAACTCCGATCTGTCCCTTTACCCTCTCAAACCGTCCGATCGTTGTGCCTGATTCGGCAGAAATCGAATTACGCCTAAAAACCGAAAATGAAGAAGTTGCACTAACTTTGGACGGGCAAATCGGCTTTGAATTAACTACACAAGATGTTATAAAAGTTTCCAAAAGCAAAACAACACTAAATTTAATCAAACCGCATAACCGCAATTATTTTGATGTTTTACGCAACAAATTGAAATGGGGTAGATGATTTTTGATTTCTGATTTTGGATTTTGGATTAGTCTTTATGAAAAGATTCTTTTTTGCAATTTCAACTTTAATTATTTTGGCAAGTTTTTCTTTTGCTCAAGGTGAAAAAATCGGCACAGTTTCCGGTAAAGTCACTGATAAATTAAGCGGTCAACCTATTGAAGGTGTAACAGTTTCAAACGGAACAACTAATTCCCAAACCGATAACGAGGGAAATTATAAATTGGAAATTCCGGCAGGAACTTACAATCTGAGATTTTCGGCGAAAGGTTTTGCAGATGTTTTGACTGCGCAAATTTCAATCACGGCAAATCGAACATTTGTGCAAAATGCACAGCTTTCAATTGTTTTGAGCGAAGAAAATGTCGAAGTAAAAAGTGATGTTTTTGTTTCAACCGAAGAACAGCCTGTTAGTCAAACTTCGCTCAATCGTGACGAAATCCGCAATACGCCTGGCAGTGGTGGTGACATTTTACGTTCGATAAACTCTTTGCCATCAGTTACTTCGGTTGGAGCAGAGTTTGGCGATTACATTGTGCGGGGTGGAAAAACCGATGAAAATTTAGTTTTTATTGACAATATTCCAGCGTCGGATTTTACGCTTTTTAATGATAAATACGACAACGGCAAAGGCGGACGCGGAGCGGTTTTGGCTTCGGACGTAATTCAGCGGGCAGATTTTTCGGCGGGCGGATTCGGCGCAAAATACGGAGATAAAATGTCTTCGGTTTTGGACATTGGAATTCGCGAATCAAACCGAAATCGCGTCCAAGCCGCTTTTTTTGCTGATTTAGGTAATGCAGGCGGAAGCATTGACATTCCTTTTGGAAAAAAAGGCGGTTGGGTCTCTTCGGTTCGCCGCAGTTATATTGATGTTGTTTTTGACGTTTTAAATTTGGGCGACATTGGCAGACCCCGCAATTGGGATTTTATCAACAAAGGTTTTTATGATCTAAATGACCGCAATAAACTTTCATTTACCGCAATTAACTCATTTGAGTCATTTGTTTTAGACGCGACTCAGGCTGCTGCCTCCGACCGCCGGGTTGATAGATTGACAACCAATCGCCGTTCGCGTCGGGCGATTATGGGAGTAACGCTTTCGACTACTATCGGCAATTCGACTCTTTCACAAATTACTGCCTGGACAAATATTCAACATAATGACGGCAGTTTGTTCCGGCTCGATACAGCCAAAACCTTGCAGCGTAATCGGGATCTACGTGATTCGCAATTTGGTGTTAAAGAAGAACTTACCTCATCACTTTCCAAAAAAGTTCAACTCGCAGTTGGTGGCGGAATCATTTTTGAAAAGGCAAATTATTTTAGTTTTGAACGAAGCGGATTTGGTTTTAGTCCGTTAGAAGAGGAATATAACGCACCGAATCGAACCAACCGAATGATTCTGGACACAACGACTTCGGCTTATGCTTACGGACAACTCACTTTTCGACCGACTGCACGTTTTTCGATTACCCCGTCTGTTCGGCTCGACCGTTACGGATTAACGGATGAAACCTTAGCAAGTCCGCGCCTTTCAGCACGTTTTCAGGCTTCAAACAAGGTTGCTGTTACTTTTGCAACAGGTATTTATCGCCAAACACCAAGCCTTTTTGTAATGTCCTTAACGCCAACCAACCGCAATTTAAAATCGCAACAGGCTTTTCATATTGTCGGAGGAGTCGAGTGGCTGGCAATGGAAGATTTGCGAGTTCGCGCCGAAGTTTTTCGCAAAAAATATGATGATTTAGTAATTCAGCCTGTTTTAGGAAATTTTAATTACACCAATGCAGGTTCGGGTGAAGCTAACGGCGTAGAAATTTCGATGCAAAAAGCTCTGCGCGGAAAATGGGCGGGGCAAATTTCGTATTCATATATTCAATCAAATCGCCGAATTACCGATAATGGATTTGCTTTTCCGGCTGATGAAGATCGTCCGCATCAATTTACGGCTATTGGAATTACGCGGGTTTGGGGCATCACTTTAGCGGGAAAATATCGCTACGCAACAGGTTTGCCGTATGACAATCGAACCGCGGTTCAGTTTGCGACCAATCCGACTCGATATTTACAAAGATTAGCAACTATTCAAAACCGAAATGCACTGCGACTGACTTCTTACAACAACATTGATTTTCGGGCGGAGAGAAAATTTGATTTCAAAAAATGGTCAATCGCACCTTATTTGGATATGTTTAATGTCTTTGCCATCAGTTACAAATCTCAGGTCAATTACGAATTTACTCGCCGTAATCCCCAATTTTTAGGCGAAGGAACAAGAATCCCATTGTTTGGGATGAGATTAGAATTTTAGCAAGTTTTTATAATGCAGAAAAATGCGAAAACCACTCCGAAATTTTTGCTGAAAATAAAAAAATTTTGGCAAACTCTCGGTCCCGGACTCGTGACTGGTGCGAGTGACGATGATCCATCGGGAATTGCCACCTACTCGCAAGCAGGTGCAAAATTTGGAACTTCGCTTTTATGGACGGCTCTGGTGACATATCCTCTGATGGTTTCGATTCAGGAAATGTGTGCTAGAATCGGTCTAGTTACTGAACACGGACTAACCGGAGTAATCAAACGCTATTATTCCAAAAAAATTCTTTATTTGATTTTGATCGTCAGTTTTCCTTCGATCACGCTCAATATCGGGGCTGATATTGCGGGAATGGGCGCAGTCGGAAATCTTTTGATTCCGCAGGTTCCGGCGTTTTTATTTTCGATTGCGTTCACAGCGATCTTGATGTATAGCATCATTTTTTGGTCCTATCGAAAAATTTCGACTGTTCTTAAATGGCTTTGTATTGTTTTGTTTAGCTATATTCTCATTCCATTTTTGAGCCAAACGGATTGGATGGCGGTTATTAAAGGCACGTTTTTGCCAAAGTTTGAAAATAATGCTGATTATTATATGGCATTAGTAGCGATTTTAGGCACGACGATTTCGCCTTATTTGTTCTTTTGGCAGACTTCCATGGAAGTTGAAGAAGTTCATCAAAAACATATTGTTCTTGACAAAAAGATTGTCAATTTAATGCAGAAAGATGTCGAAGGCGGAATGTTTATTACCAATATCGTCTTTTATTTCATCATTTTGACGACCGGAACGGTTTTGTATAATGCCGGAATTCATAATATTGACACGGTTGAAGAGGCAGCGCAGGCTTTGCGTCCATTAGCAGGAAATATGGCTTATGCATTATTTGCGGTTGGAGTTTTGGGCACGGGGTTTCTGGCAATTCCGGTTTTGTCAGGCGCGTTGAGCTATATGATGGCGGAAATTTTTGATTGGAACGAAGGCTTAGACAACAGATTCCAGGATGCTAAAGGTTTTTATATCACGATGATAATTTCGTTGATACTTGGACTTTTAATGCACTATATTGGTATCAGCCCAATTAAAGCCTTAATTTACACGGCGGTTTTGTATGGACTAACGGCTCCCGTTTTAATTGCCATCATTTTGCATATCTGTAACAACAAAAAGATCATGAACGAATATACGAATAATTTTTGGTCAAATCTTTTTGGAACAATGACTTTTTTACTGATGACAATTTCTGCTTTTTTGCTGATTTATTTTCAAATCAAACAATAAAGAGCTAATCCAAGTTTCAAATAATAATCGAACTAATAAATAAAATTTTGGAGAAAAAAAATAGATGAAACTACCGAAAATTTCACTTACTTGGAAAATTATGATCGGGCTGGTGCTGGGAATTTTTCTCGGCTGGCTGATTCGCCAATTAGATGTCGTAGATCCCCAAACTAACAAACATTTGGTGTTGGGAATAGAAATGGATACGATTTTAGGTTTGATCCGCTCACTCTCGAATCTCTTTCTGAACCTAATCAAATCAATCATTGCTCCCTTGATTTTTGCAACTTTAGTGATTGGAATTTCCGGGACTGGCGATATAAAACAAGTTGGTCGAATCGGCGCAAAATCGCTGATTTATTTTGAAATTGTGACGACTTTGGCTTTAGTTATCGGGCTTTTGGCAGTTAATATCACACGACCAGGCGATGGAGTTTCGTTAGCCGGAATTGCTAAAGGCGAGGATAAAGCTGTTTTAGCCCAACGTGCCAAAGATTATGCCAAAGAAGCAAAAGATATAGCTGCCCAACCGAATGCAGATTCGACCATGGCTATCCAAGCTGCCAACAAAGCAGCTGATGCAGCTGATGCCGCCGCTAAAGGCTTAACGGCTGCTGAACCGCCGGCTAAACCGCAAACTTTCGGTGACATCATCGCTCATCTTTCGCCAACCTCAATAATCAAAGCAATGGCAGAAGGCGATGTGCTGCAAATTGTCGTCTTCTCTGTTTTGTTTGCCTTAGCCGTAACGTCAATCGGTAAACAAAAAGCAGAAGCAGTCGTTAAATGGTGCGAATCATTGGCTGATATTATGTTTCGCTTTACTGAATTTGTGATGAAATTTGCTCCTGTCGGAGTTGGTGCGGCAATGGCTTATACTATCGCCCATAACGAGCAAGGATTAGGTGTTCTCAAAAATTTAGGCGCATTGGTTCTGACGCTTTACGGCGCACTAATTGTTTTTGCTTTAGTGGTCTTATTGCCGATTGCTTTACTTTTCAAAGTTCCGCTCAAAGATTTTTTCAATGCTGTCAAAACTCCGGCTTCGATTGCTTTTGCAACTACGTCCAGCGAATCTGCTTTACCAAAAGCGATGGAAAATTTAGTTTTGTTGGGTGTTCCGCGCCGAATTGTCGGTTTTGTTTTGCCGACCGGATATTCGTTTAATTTAGACGGAACTACGCTTTATCTGGCACTCGCCTCAGTTTTTGTGGCTCAAGCCGCCGGAGTTGTGATGTCTTGGGGCGACCAAATTATGATGGTTTTGGTTCTAATGCTGACTTCAAAAGGCGTCGCCGGAGTTCCTCGTGCATCTTTAGTCATTTTGCTCGGCACACTTGCTTCATTCAAACTTCCGGTTGAAGGAGTGATTCTGATTCTAGGGGTTGATGAGCTGATGGATATGGCGCGGACTATGGTCAATGTTATCGGAAATTGTCTGGCAACCGTTGTCATCGCCAAATGGGAAGGTGCTTTCCGTAATCACGAATGGGAAGCCGAAATGAAAGAAATGGAAGAAGTTACAGGGCAACATGCAATAACTACGGCTTAAAATGTTATAATTTAAGCTAAAACCTGTCCCCCAATTAGAAATTGAAGTAAATAAAATTTTGGGAGAATAAACTATGTTTCCAATCGCCGATGATAATTCGGAAATCCGCATTGTTCCTTTTGTAACTTATGCGATTATTGCGCTTAATGTGCTGGTCTTTGTGCTTTTACAAGGATTTGGCTCAAACAACGCTTTTACCTACGCATTTTCATTGGTGCCAAAAGAAATTACCACCGGAACGGATCTAGTTGGAAATTATGAGGGGATTAATCACGCCGCCGAGCCGATCTCGGTTTATTTTAATCTCCTCAGTTCAATGTTTATGCACGGCGATTTTATGCATATTTTCGGCAATATGCTCTTTTTGTGGATTTTCGCTGATAATATCGAAAATAGAATTGGACATTTTCGCTTTGTAGTTTTTTATCTGATTTGTGGATTGGCAGCGGCATTCGGACAAATTGTGATGGATACAAATTCCGTAATTCCAATGTTAGGAGCTTCGGGCGCAATTTCAGGTGTTTTGGGTGGCTATCTCGTTCTTTTCCCAAATAAGCAAGTGCGGGCCATTATGTTCAATTTTGTAATGACCACGATTCCGGCATTTGTGGCGTTGGGTTTGTGGATAGGCTTTCAACTTTTGCAAGGCTTTTTGACAAACGGACAAAAAGGCGGAGTGGCTTACGCAGCGCATATTGGAGGATTTGTCGCAGGGTTAGTTTTGATAAAAGTTTTTGCCCTTGGAACAAAAGAATAGCTGTTTGAATTCAGAAAGATTTTTGCTAAACTACTTTTTGAGGTTCTCCTCGTCTTTGTGATAACTTTATTTTCCATTAATCCCCGCTAAAACTATCTTTTTTGCCCATTTCATAGTGCGAACTGTATTTTTTTACCGAAAAGTTTTACATTATTAAGTTTGTAATAATCAATGCCAAATTCAACTAAAACTAAACTTTCAAGCAAAGAAACCAATCAAACCGCCCCCGAACTTTCGCTTTTTTTACCAGTCTTAAATGAAGAAGACAATTTGCGGCCGATGCACGCCAAGATCCGAGAAGCCTTGGAATCTCTGGGAAAAACTGCCGAAGTTATCTATGTTGACGATGGTTCAACTGATAAATCTTTGGTAATTTTAAGGGAAATTGCTGCTTCCGATGAGCGTGTGCGAGTTATTTCTCTGCGCCGAAATTATGGTCAAACAGCAGCAATGAGTGCCGGAATTGATGCTGCGAAAGGCGATATTTTAATTCCGATGGATGCGGATCTGCAAAATGATCCAAAGGATATTGCCCGGCTTCTGGAAAAATTAAACGAAGGTTATGATGTTGTGTCAGGATGGCGCAAAAATCGAAAAGATAAGCTGATAATGCGAAAAATTCCTTCGTGGATTGCTAACAGTGTTATTTCCAAAATCGGCGGTGTTCCGCTCCACGATTACGGATGTTCATTAAAAGCCTATCGGCGCGATGTCATTCAAGACGTTAAACTTTATGGCGAAATGCACCGATTTATTCCGATTTATGCCAGTTGGGCAGGCGCACGAGTAGCGGAAATTCCCGTTGACCATCACGCCCGGACGATGGGCAAATCTAAATACGGCATTTCACGGACACTAAAAGTTGTTTTTGATTTGATGACAATCAAATTTATGGCATCATATCAGACGAAACCGATTTATGTTTTCGGAACATTTGGCATGGTTGCCTTTTTCGTTTCAATCTTTTCGGGACTCTATGCAATTTTCCTAAAAAGTGCAAGGATTTTAGGTTTTCCGCATTTCCAAGCCGATTTTGTTGAAACGCCTTTGCCGATTTTATGTATAGTTATGTTCGCTATTTCACTGCAATTCTTTTTAATGGGATTATTGGCAGAAATGATGGTGCGAACTTATCATGAATCGCAAGACAAAGCGATTTATGCCGTAAGAGAGAAGATTGGGTTTGAAAATGTATAATAAATTAGCGGAAAAAACAATCCGAAATCTAAAATCCAAAATCTAAAATTAATTATGTGTGGCATAGCAGGTTGGGCAAGTTTAGATTCAAATAGACCGCCAATGTTTGGCGATGAAATGTTATTGCAATCAATGTGTGATGCGATCTGGCATCGCGGTCCTGATTCGGAAGGTCTGTGGCTCGGAACTGGCGTTGCACTCGGAATGCGCCGTCTTTCGATTATTGACCTCAGCACCGGCGACCAACCTGTTTGGAATGAAGATAAAACCGTGGTTGTCGTGATGAATGGTGAACTTTACAACTACCGTGAAATTCGCAAGGAACTCGGTGAACTAGGACATAAATTTCACGGTGCGTCAGATACTGAGATTTTACCGCATCTTTACGAAGAATATGGTGAAGCCATGGTTGATAAACTAAACGGAATGTTTTGTTTTGCACTATGGGATTTTACCGAGCAAAAACTTATTATCGCCCGCGACCGTTTTGGAGAAAAACCCCTTTATTACGGAATTTTTGGCGGAAAATTACTTTTTGCTTCTGAACCAAAAGTTTTATTGCAGCACCCCGACGTTGAAACCGATGTTAATCTTGATGCAATTCGGCAATATCTTTCGTTTGATTATGTTCCGGCGCCACATTCTATTTATGAAGGTATTTCCAAGCTTCCGGCGGCACATATTTTGACCTTGCAAAATGGCGAATTAAAAACCCGCCGTTACTGGAAATTAAGTTTTCAAAAGCGCGAAGGACTTTCGTTAAAAGATGCAACGGCCGAACTTAGTGAACTTTTAGCAGATTCCGTTCGAATGCGCCTTGTTTCAGATGTTCCGCTCGGAATTTTGCTCTCAGGCGGAGTCGATTCTTCCGCAGTTGCTGCGTAT